>QHWF01000087.1:14398-21387 GCA_003222455.1 Acidobacteriota bacterium | reverse complement strand
TCACGGATGGAGCGTTCGTCAGGGGCGCCGTCGCGACGGTCGTGATCCTCGTCGCCCACGGCGGTCGCATCCAGCCGAAGCACCTCGTCGACCTTGCGTCCAGCGGCCTGCGCGCCGGTCCAACCGGTCAGCCGCTCGGCCGTCGGATTCATGAACGTGATCTGACCTTCGACGTTGGTGAGCAGCACCGCGTCCGCTGTGCTGCGCAACGCAGCGGCGTACGATCGCAGTCTGGCGAACTGGGCGCTTCGTGCGCGGAGCCGTTCGACACCCGTCAGAACGGCGACGAGCACCAGGACGACCAGGGGGAGCGCCAGCGTCAAGGTCGCCCGGTTTGCCAGACCTGCAGCCATCAGCAGCAGGATCAGGCCGGCAATCGACGTCCCCCCGAAGTACGTCAGCCAGAGCGGGAGAAAATGCTCGCGCCACATGCGAAAGAGCGAGAGCTGGCGGCCGAGCGTGACCGCACCGGCCACCAGGCCTGTGTTGAGGAGAAAGTACGCCGAGGCGAACAAGGCGAGAGGACCGAGGATCCCGCCGATTGGCGGCGGCTGGACTGCGAGTGGTCCTCGATGGATGACCGCAAAAAAGAGACGCGCCGCCAGCCACATCGCCAGCGCCAGCGACGTCACGTTGAAGGCCACGCGCGCGGGTGTTGGCGTCGAGATCCTGAGCCGCCACGAGCTGACGAAGCCGTCGAGTGCCACGAGCGTGGCTCCCGCCGCCGGCCCGAACAGCAACGCCGCCATGATCGTAAACGTGTCCGAGAGCGAGAAGCTGATCGGAAAACCGGGCAGACGAACAGTGGCCAACGCCGAGGCAACAGTCAACCCGGCAAGCACAAGCCACAACGCCCCCGGCGGCCTGGCAATCAACTCCACGGCCGACCAGCACAAGACCAGCGAACCAGACACCATCACCGCGCCGAGATATGCGCGACGAGCGAGCCCGATACCCGGTCGGGCGCGTATCGTCGATGGCGGCCGGTCCTCAGAACCAGTCATCACATATGCGCCCGCGAGACCATGCGTAAGCGGCACGTTCGGAGTGGTCGTTGATTGCCAGGCAACGCGCAGATATCGACAGCCTGCGGAGTCGTGACGACGCGGCGGCTGACGCCACGTCTGTGTGCATCAACAGGACGAGATCGCTGGAATCAATACGGCCCACCGTGCCCCCAAATCACGGCTTGTCCTCCAAGCTCTGGCCATGAGAGCCCGGCGCTGGACGGGGCGATGATCGGATCCCAGACCGTCGTGGTGGACCATGTCGCCGCCGAATCCCAAACAAGATCACCACCACCTGGCCAGCTGTGCCCCCAGATCACCGCCGAGCCCCACGTTGTCAGAGATCCCCATGCAGGTTCATTTGCGTAGACGCTGTCGCCGTATACGAACGTGTGCCCCCAGATGACCGCCTGGTTCCACGTGTATGTCTCCGACCCGATTGTCGTCGTCGGCTGCACGACGGTGGTTGATCGCAGCGTCGTATCCGCGTTTCCAGTCAGCGCCGCGACGACCGCAAGTGCGCCAGGCGGGTTCACCGCGCCCGCGCCCCGGGTGAAGACATCGGCGCCATTCACCGGGATGGCCGTGAACTGAAGCACTGCTTTCACGTCATTGGGTGTCAACGGCAGCTTGGACACTGAACGATGCTGCTCGATCAGCAACGCGACGACGCCGGTGGTCACAGCGGTCGCCATGCTCGTGCCGCTGAGACGCATGTATCGGACTGCGCCGGTGCCGTCAGCGACACGCGCCTCTGGAAAGCGAGTGTAGAGGGAGCTCCCGATCGCGGCGAGTGAGACGAGACTGTGCCCGGGGGCGACGACATCAGGTTTCACCACCCCGTCGTACCAGGTGGGTCCCCGCGAACTATACACCGGGACCTGATCGTCGGTTCGTGTCACGGTCTGTTTGGTATCGAGCGCACCGACCGTCACGGCCGACGGCGCGTTGCCCGGCGACGTGATGCCCGCGTACGCGGGAAGACCGGTCGTCGGATTCCGTCCCCAATTGCCAGCGGCGACCACCAGGACGATGCGTTTGCGGCTGAGGGCTTCCACCGCCTGCACGAGCGGATCGACGACCCCGGGCTCGGTGATCGGATGACCGAGCGACAGATTTATGACATCGATGGCGAGGCTGGCCTGATTGTTCAGCACGGTCTCGAGGGCTGTCAACACGGTGCTGGTGTAACCCTGACCCGTCCCGTCCAGCACCTTCATGCTGACGAGACGCACGCCCGGTGAGACGCCGACCATCCCGCCGATCGGGTTGTTCGTTGGAGGCGCATTGGCACGAATCAGCCCCGCGATAAAAGTGCCGTGACCGTAGTCATCATTGGCACCGCCGTTGGTCGTTGTCGTGAAGTCGAAGAACGCGAAGGCCGGCAGCTCGGTGGCCGGCTGCAGTCCTGAATCGATCACCGCCACGCCGACGCCTTTGCCGGTGATGGGGGAATTCGTCAGACCGAGCGTCGCGAGCATCACGTCGTCGATCGGCTTGCTGACCGGAGGTGGTGGTGGCGGCGGTGGTGCCGCCGCCGTCGAACGCACGACGTGGTCAAGCGAGATATGCGCGACCGTGGGGTCTGATTCGAGCGAACTGATATCCGATTTTTTTAATTTCACAGTCAGCGCGTTGATGAACTTGTGCTCGGCACTGATCGGTTTGCCAGTGGCGAGAACCTTGGCGCGCACGGCGGCGTACTTCCCCGGGCCTGCTTCGACAATCACTTGCACCGTGCTCGTGTCTGTCGCCTGCGCCAGGGCGAAACTGACTGCCGGATCGAGCTTCGGATGCGATTCGTCAGCAATCGCCCTCTGAGTCGATCCCCAGAGAAGGAGTGCAAGGGCGAACGCATAGTGCATCATGGATCGGGAAGCGCGCGTTTGGATCACATTGTGCCGGGTTGAGGCCACGCTGCAGCTCCTTGTGACGAGTTTCGTTGGCGAACACGTCGCTGGTCGTCGCGAATCCGTGCAAATGCCTGCAAAATCGTGCGGAGGCCTGAAACTTGCGGAGGCGGCGGTGGCGTCAGAGTCCGGCGATCGCCAGGACAGCGATCACAAGTCTGACGTTCCGCTGACACTCATGTCGGATGGTGAGGGGCGCTGCAATAGGGAAAGGCCGCGCAGCGGGCGGATCGGAAGGATGTCGAGAGAACGCGTGGCGTATTATTGTTGAGCCGCTCGACACGAATTGAACGCTGAGGCCGCACACGATCAACGCAGAACTCGCCGAACCCGCAGAGAAAACCGGTTTTGTTCTGCGAGTTCTGCGGTTTCTGCGTTGAATGTCGTACCTGTGGCGGTTAGTCGGATGCGCTCCTGGACGATTCGGGCGTTGGCGTGGCGCGCGATGGAATCAACGAGGCGGGTGGGTCGATCGGCGCAGCGCTCAGTCGCGATGATACGAGTGTTCAGGCGACTGCGGCTTCCCACAGTACAAATCATTGGGCTCGCATCCTTCCACCTCTACCTGCACCGTCGTGTGCGTGATGTGAAAACTCCGTTCAATGTCGCGGACCACCTCCCGCACGACCTGCTGTCCCTCCCGGATGCTCTGTTCGGCCACCACGATGTGACAGCTGCACGCCACGACGCCCGGACCGACCATCCACACGTGGAGATCGTGGACGTCGAGTACCCCCGCCACCGCCTTGATCGCGGCAATGACGCCGGGCATGTCGGTGCCGGGCGGCGTGCCTTCGAGCAGAACCGTCGCGCTCTCGCGGAGAACGCCGAAGCTGCTCCACAGAATGAACACGGCGATCAGCATCGACACAATCGGATCGGCTGCCACACTGCCCGTGACAGCCACAACCACGCCCGCGATCACGACGCCGAACGCCGCGACCGCGTCGCCCATCATGTGGACGTACGCGCTCCGCACGTTCATATCGTCCTTGGAGGCCTCGTGAAGCCGCACGCCGATGACAACGTTGATGACGACACCGGTGAGGGCGATGCCGATCATGAGCCAGCCGTTTGGCGGCTCGGGGAGGCGAAGACGCGCGACCGCCTCCCATGCGATCCAGAGCGCAATGACGGCGAGCGATATCGCATTGACGAGCGCGGCGATCACCGCGACGCGGTGATACCCGTACGTCATGCCGTGATGCGACGGCTTGCGGGCGATCGACAGGCCGTACCAGCTCAGGCCCAGTGCCGCCACATCGGCCAGGTTGTGGCCCGCATCGGATAACAAGGCGAGGCTGCGGCCAATGTACCCTGCAACCGCTTCGGCCACGACGAATCCCAGCGTGAGCGCCACGGCCGCGGCCATCGTGCCGGACGAGACATGCGTGGAATCCTGAGAATGACGGTGCTGATGGGTGTGGGCTGCCATATCGCAACCATACTCAGCGGTGCCGTAACTCGGCAGATCGACGCCGAGGCTCTGGAAGATGAGTAGGCTCGTGTCGTGAGAGCGCTCCTTCGGCGGGTCGATCGCCGGATGGACCCGCCGAACGAGCGGCCGATTTACTTGCGAGCGACCTGCGGAATCTTGAGCGTCTGGCCAGGCTTGATTTTATCCGGATCGGACAGCTGATCGCGATTCGCGCTGAAAATGTCCATATACGCGTTCGCGCTGCCAAGCTGCTCCCTCGCGATCTTGCTCAACGTGTCGCCAGGCTTGACGGTGTAAGTCGTCGCACCGGGAGCCGCTGCGCCGCCCCCGACCGCCTTGATGTCGGCGACGACGTCCTGCTGCCATGTGGGGATCGTTTTGATGGCATCCCAGATCTTGTTGGCTTGCTCCTGGGTCTGAACGGTGCCCTTGAAATACAGCTTGCCGTCGCGTTCTTCGGCTGAGCCGTCCATCCCGAAGCTCTTCGCAGTGTCGATCGCGTACTTGTACCGGCCTCGCAGTTCCATGGTTGCCTCCTGTTACGGCCCGCCAACGTTGCAAGACCATCGCCAGGACGCCGGAGCCGGCGAACGTCAGCGCGTCTTCGTGGTGCCTGAAGAGGCTACAAACTAATGGCCAGAAGATCCGGCCAGGCTGGCTCAGGCGACAATCGACTTGCGACGCGATCCAGTATAGATTCTCCGCTCAGCAACCCCCGGAGGAGGATCGGATGAAACGCATCACGCTCGTGTTCATGGCGCTGTTGGGGACCGCGGTGCCCGGGTTCGCCCAGCCATCGGTCCCTGAAATCCCGTTCGACGGCAACGTCACGTTCCTGAAGCTGCCCGCCGACATGAACTTCGGCGAAGCGTCGGGCGTCGCCGTCAACTCGAAGGGTGAGATTGCCGTCTTCTCGCGCGGCAACAGCGCGAACGGTCCCGCATATGGCGCGACTGCCGCGCAGGTGCTGTTGTTCGACAAGACCGGCAAGTTTCTGCACGAGGTCGGCAAAGGTCTGTATGCCTGGTCGTACGCCCACACCGTGCGCTTCGACAAGGACGACAACCTGTGGGCCGTCGACAAAGGCTCGGACATGATCGTCCGGTTCAACCCGGAAGGCCGCGTGACGATGGTGTTCGGACGCAAGAAGGAAGCGTCGGACAAAGCGGAGCCGTGGGAGCGCGTGACACCGCCGCGGCCGCCGGTGAACGGCCAGTTCCGGCAGCCGACCGACGTCGCCTGGGACGCCGACGGCAACATCTACATCAGCGACGGCTATATCAATTCGCGCGTCGCAAAATTCACGAAGGACGGTGACTGGGTGGCGTCGATGGGCGAACCGGGCCGCACGAAACCCGGTGAGCTGAGTACGCCGCACACGATTGCGAACGACGCCAAGGGGTTCATTTACGTCGGCGATCGCGGCAATCGGCGCATCCAGGTGATCGATCCGAAGACCAATCAGTTCGTGCGGGAGATCAAGATCGACGTGCCGATCCCGCCCGACGCGAAGCCCTGGATGGGCGCCACTCCGACGGGCGAACAGGCCGTGGCGCAGTCGGGCGCGCCGTGGGCCCTCTGCATCACGCCCCCCAACACCGCAGGCACGCAGTTCCTCTACAGCTCCGACGCGTTTCCCGGCCGGGTGTACAAGCTCTCGCTCGACGGCAAGGTGCTCGGCGTGCTCGGCAAGTCCGGTCACCAGGCGAAGCAGTTCGGCTGGATCCACGAAATCGCGTGTCCGTCTGAAAACGAACTGTATGTCGCCGAGCTCCTGAACTGGCGCGTGCAGAAGCTGACGCTGAAGCCGCAAGCGGTAAAGACGTCGACGGCCGGACAATAGCGGGCTGGATGCGCAGGATCGTCAGGATGGACAGGATGGGAATTTAGTCGGTCCCATCCCGCTGTCCTGCCCATCTTTTCTGCACTGGCGCTGGGGCCCACCCCCCAGCGCGAACTGACGCTGACGCTTCGCCGCGGCGTTGCTTGGCCGCGGCGAAGCGCGGCCGCAGGCGCTTCCGTCGCGTTCCGCGTCCGGCCCGTCCTGCCGTCTCAGCGCTCGACGACGTGCACCGGCGCCATGCAGTAGGCGACCCGTGCTGCCAGGTCCCGCACTCGCTCGGGAACGAGCCGGATCGTCTCGCGATCGAGGACGAGGATGTGGTCGACTGGCGGCACGGGCGAGGCTTTCCTGACGGCAGACACATAGCGTTCCGACGGCACGGTGCGCGCCTGGAACGTCCTCGATTCCTTCTCGGCAAATACGATGAAGCGGGCAGCGAGGGCGGCGACGAGGCCCGCCGCAAGACCCACGGCCACTCGCGATCCCAGGAATCGAACGCACCATCCGTGCAGCGCGCGCACGCCTTCGGCCAGGAGCAGCGCGAAGCCCGCCGCCGGCAGATACAGATATCGGCCCGCGTTCCCCCATGCGAAGAACGATACTGGTAGCAGCGTAATCAGAATCCACAACACAAACAGGCGCACCCGAGGCGTCCCGCGAACGAGGAGCACGATCAGCACCACGACAATTGCGGCATACGACGGCACATTTCGGATCCCGACGTAGAGCGAGACAACGTACTGCATGATACTGGCAAGAGCATGCCAGCCGACGCGGTAGTGGCCTTCGGC
>QHWF01000087.1:0-14303 GCA_003222455.1 Acidobacteriota bacterium | reverse complement strand
GTGAACGATCGCCATCATCGGCAGCAACGTCGCCGCGCTCTCATGCGTGAGCAGACACGTCGCAAAGGTGCCGAGCGCCAGCAGATAGAACGTGAGTCCGCCGCCCTGAAGGAACCGCACGTACAACCAGAGCGTCGCGACGTACCAGAACGCCGACAGCAGATCCGTAATGGCGGCCACCCACGCGACCGCTTCCACGTAGCCAGGCAGCGCCGCGAAGAGCAGGGCCGCGGTGACCGCGAACGCCCGCTGCCCCGTCAGCGCGCGCGCGAAGTCATACAGGACGAGCACGGTCGCCAGATGAACCGTGACGCTCGCCAGGTGAAAACGCAGCGGATCGCAGCCGAACAGCCGATAGCCGGCGGCGAAGTAGATTTCGATGACCGGCCGGTAGAAGTGCCGGTACCTGGCGAGGTCGAGAAGGCGCTCAAAACGAAACGCTACGGCATCGGCCAACCATCCGAAGTCGTCCTCAGTGAAATAACCGAGCACGGCATGGCGGTAGATGACAGCCGTGACGGCAATCACGGCAATGGCGAATCCGTTGCCGCCAACGCTCATCCGGCGAAGACGGAGGAATCTGTTCACCACGCCGACCTTCTGACGTCCCGCCCTCGCCCTACCAGATCCCGACCTGTCCTTTGACCGACTCGATCAATTTGGCCGGATTGTAGCCGACGCCACGTTTGAACACCGTCTCCACGCGCCGAATGTCGCCGATCGCCTTCGACGGATCGCCGGCCACGACGACGAGATCCGCCTGCTTGCCGACGGCAATCGATCCAATTCGCGCGTCCCGTCCGAGGTACTTCGCGCCATTGTGCGTGCCGATTGCAATGGCCTCGATTGGTGTGAAGCCGGCTTCGACCAGCAGCTCAATCTGCCGCTGGTCCGCGAAGCCGGGGACGACGCCGCCAGCCCCTGTCGGGTCGGTGCCGGCGATGAGCAGCCCGCCAGCCTTCGCATACGCACGCTCGAGCGCCATGCCTTTTGAAAACAGCGTCGCGTACACAGACTGCTCATTCTGTTGCGCTCGATCGTAGGCGCGCCGAAACGCCTGGTCCAGCTGCGGCGCCAGCACGTCGAGCCCAGGCGGCAGCGGCCGCTTCGGCGTGAGGGTCTCGAACACGGTCAACGTGGACGTCAGCGCGACCCGTTTGTCGACGAGCTTTCTGACCAGTGCCTTGAATGGCTCACCATTCGGATCGAGCGACGCGATTGTCTGCTGGCCGCGGCCCTGCGTGGGACAGACATCCGGCTGCTTGTCGGGCACGAAGTCCGTTGATGCGAAGAAGCCGTGTTCGAGATCGTCGATGCCGGCGTCCGCCGCCTCGGCGTAGGTCACCGAGCACAGGTGCCCGGTGACCTTCATCCCGCGCTTGTGCGCTTCGTCAATCGCCGCGCGAAGGGCGTCGCGCGAGATCTGCATGTAGGCCTTGACGGAGGTCGCGCCTTGATCGGCCCAATAGGCGACGTGCCTGCGCGCTTCGTCGGCATTTCTGAGCGCGTGCATCTGCAGAAACGCGCTCGGGCCGTTCACGTACGGCGCCGTCGCGTCGATATCCGGTCCCGGCAGTTCGCCCGCCGCGATGCGGCGCGCGAGGTTGATGTCCATGATCCCGTTGACGTTCCCGCCGGTCCGCATTGTCGTCACGCCGCCGGCAAGGTACAGACGCGAAAAACTGGCGCCGAGCTGCCCGTACACGCCGGGTCCGGTCGTGTAATACAGGTGCTCGTGCATCATCACGAGGCCGGGAACGATCGTGCGGCCGGTCAGATCGATGGTCGTCGCGCCTTCTGGAACGGTGACGGTGGCCGCATTCCCGATCGCCGCGATCGTCAACGCCAGGACGGGTGCATCGATCTTGACGAAGTTGGCCGCGGCGTTGGGATTCTGCTGCGCGAGGGCAGGCCTGCCGCCTCCGCGCTCCGCGCTCAGGCGAGCCTCGCCGAAGCGAAGCGAAGGCGGGAAGGCCTGCACTACGAACATGATTACCAGGACCACCGCTCCGGTGACAGCTGGAGCGCAGGCCTCCAGGCCTGCCGGAGCGCGCGCGATGGTGTGAGTCACGGCTGAAGCGCAGCGCCTCAGGACCATCCCTTCCTGCCTATCCCGCCCGTCTTTTTTGCACTGACGCTGACGCTTCGCCGCGGCGTTGCTTGGCCACGGCGAAGCGTGACCGCAGGCGCTCCTCATCGGACCAACTCCGCGGCAATCGCGCCGAGATCGTCCTTCCCGTGGCCGTCGGCAATGGCCTTGTCCATCTGCCGCGCGATGGCCGGCAGCACCGTCATCGGTTGATCGCCGGCGGCTTCGAGCATCAATCGCATGTCCTTTCTCGCCATCGCGAGCTCGAACGTCGCGCTGAAGTCGCCACGCGCCATCTTGTCGCCGCGCTGCTTGATCACTCCGCCGACCTGAAATTTCGCGAACACCTGCAGCGCATCGGCCGGCGACATGCCCAGGCTCTTCGCCATGGCAAACACGTCGGTCAGACCTGCGGCGACGACGAACAGCATCGAATTGCCAAAAAGCTTGTACGAAGCCGCGACGTCGCCCTGTGCGCCCACGTACCAGACCTCGCCGGTCATCGCAGCGAGCGCGTCGTGGACGGCACCGTAGACGGCCTGAGGCCCGGCGACGATCATGATCCCGGTCGAGTCGCGCGTCATCTGCGGCGACATGAACACCGGTGCATGAAGAAACCTGATGCCGTCGGCCGCCATCTGCGCCACGCGTCTGCCGGTCCGCTTCGGTGCCGTCGTCGAATGATCGACGATGACCGTACCCGGACGCAGGCGCGGCTTATAGCGTCGCATCACGTCGTCCACGACGTCGTCGTCGGGCAGCGTCATGTGGATGCGTTCCGCACCGGCCACCGCATCCGACGGCGAGGCCGCGACCCGTGCGCCGAATTGTTCCAGGGGTCGCGCCTTCGAGTCGGTGCGGTTCCACACCGTCACCTGCTCGCCACGCCGAAGCATGCCTTCGACCATTCCGCTCCCGAGCAGCCCTGTCCCGATAAACGCCACGTTCGCCATGCGAATCCTCCCATTACAATCTATCGCGATGCGCCGCCTGACTCACTGTCTGTTCGTGGCGATCGTTGCGGCAGCTCTGGGTGATCGTCCGGCTAGAGCCGGACACTACCCGGGCGTCGAGCACGCGGCCGTCGAAGCCGGACACTACCTGACACCGGAGCGCACGGCAGCGGCCGGCGAGAATCCGGCTGAAGCCGGACTCCACGCGAGAGTGGACCGTGCGGCCGTTGAAGCCGGACCCTCCCCGGGACTCAGGGACGCTGCCGAACCGCCTGCCATTCTCCGCTGGGCCGGCGATCCGGAAGGCGGCGCGCCCTTTGTCGAAGCCGACCCTTCGCATCCTGAGACCGTCGTCGGATTCGATGTCGAAATTGCGGATCTCCTCGCGCGTGGCCTGCATCGGACGCCCCAGTTCCTCAACGTCACGTTCATGTCGATCGATCTCTCGATCGCCCGGGGCGACGCCGACATCGGTCTCAGCGGCATCGAAGACACGCCGGCGCGCCGGACCACTCTGGCCGTCACGCTTCCCTACTACGAATTCCGGGAGGTCCTCAGCGTGCGCGACGGCGATGCGGCGCGTTTCCGCACGCTCGCCGATCTCGCCGGCCGCAGCGTGGCGACACTGGGCGGCACCATCGCGTACGAGATTCTCCTGGGCGCCGAGCGCCAGCATGGGATTCACGCCGTTTCGTACGAGGATGACGTGCACCCGTATTCCGATCTGGTGCTTGGACGGGTGGACGCAGTCCTGCTGGATCATGTGCTCGCCGAACGACGGCAACGCACGATCGCCGGTTTCACCATTCAGCCCCAGACCGTCGCCATCGGGCACTACGTCGGCGTGCTGGCCGCCGGGAATTCGCCGCTGCGCGACGCCATGAACGAGATCCTTCGCGGCGCCATGCGCGATGGGACGCTCGAGCGCATTCTCCGGGAATGGCGCGTCTGGAACGACGACCAGCCGACACTGTACGCAAAGCTTCTTGCGGGCGAGCCAGTCCAGCCGGTCATCGGACTCGATCCGTCCACGAGCGTCGTGACGCTCACGAAGTGGGACGCCGCGAGGCGATATTTTCCTTCGCTCCTGCGTGCGTCGGTCATCACGCTGGCGCTCTCGTGTCTCTCGATGGCTCTCGCGGTCGGCATCGGTGTGGTCATCGCCACCGGCCGGGTTTACGGCGGGCCTCCCGTCCGCGGCCTGCTGCTCGCATACGTCGAGCTGATGCGCGGGACGCCCATCCTCCTCCAACTGTTCGTGCTCTATTACGGGCTCGCCGCCGCGATTCGGCTCCCGGCATTCGGCGCGGCGCTCCTGGGGCTGGCGTTGAATTACGCGGCCTACGAGAGCGAGATCTACAGGGCCGCTCTGGAAGCGGTGTCAACCGGACAGCTCGAGGCGGCGCGCACGCTCGGCCTGACCGAGCGCCAGGTGTTGACGCTCGTGCGGGCGCCGCAGGCGTTCCGGCTGGCGCTGGCGCCGATGACGAACGACTTCGTTGCCCTGCTCAAGGATTCTTCGCTGGTCTCCGTCCTGACGGTGCTCGAGCTGACCAAGCAGACGCAGATCTTCGCGACGAACCTGGGGAGTTGGGTCCTTCCCGGGACGCTCTGTGCCGCGCTGTACCTCCTCATGTCGCTGCCTCTCGCCGCGCTGGCACGACGGCTGGAGCGACGCTGGAAGACGCCATCGACATGAGCGGAACGACCGAGAGCGGGAACGTCGTGCTGCGGATCGATGACCTGCAGCTCCGGCGTGGTGCGCGCACGGTGCTCGCGGGCGTGACCTTCGGGGTTGAACGCGGCGAACTGGTCACCATCATGGGTCCATCCGGCTCGGGCAAAACGACGATCCTCCGCGCGGTCGCCGGGCTCGAGCCGTTCCACCGCGGCGGCATCAATGTGGACGGCGTGACGTTCGCCGGCGGCGCTCCGGTTCACCGTGAGACGCTGCGGCAGTTACGACGGAAAGTCGGCATGGTGTTTCAGTTTCACTGTCTGTTCGAGCACCTGTCGGCGCTGCAGAACATCTGCCTCGCGCCGGTGCATGCGCACGGCGTGACACCCGATGCCGCCCGGCGGCGCGCACGCGAACTGCTGCAGACGTTCGGCGTCGAACATCGAGCCGATGCGTTCCCGCGCGAGCTGTCGGGCGGCGAAGCGCAGCGCGTCGCGATCGCGCGCGCTCTCGCGGTCGATCCGCCGCTGCTGCTGATGGACGAACCGACCGCGTCGCTCGACCCGCAGCGCCGCGGCGAGCTCGGCGAGCTCTTGCGGAGGCTGCGGGATCAGGGGCGTACTCTCCTGCTCGCGACCCACGACGAGGACTTCGCGTGCGAATTCGCGACGCGCGTGCTGCGCATGCGCGACGGCGTTGTTGTGTAAGGTCTCGACTCTCAACGCTCAATCGTCGGACGTGGGCGCGAGTTATGAGAGTTGAGACTTGAAAGTTGAGAGTTGACCGCCTTCGCCACAGCGTCGGCGATCAGATCGTATCCCTGTGCGTCAGTGTGCCAGTTGTCGGCCTGCATGTACAGCTGCCCGAACGTGTCGATTGGCAAATAGACAGGGCCGGCGCCGGCCGGCGCCGGGACCGTCAGATGACGAATTGACGGCACGTCCAGACCTTCCCACGCGCCGCGCGTGCCGCTGTTGGTATAGACGTAGAACACGCGCTGGCCGGCCGGCAGCGATGCCGCGTAGCTCCACACGCCGTCGGCCGCGCGCTCGTCTCCATCGCGGCCATCGTCGTGCATCTGAATGGCGTTCGGTACGAGATCGCCGAGCTGGGGGACCGTCCCGACAATCGACATGGCGGTTCGAACGGGAACGTTTCCGTGAAACACGCGGAAAATCACCGTCACTGAAGGGGCGGGGAGGCCACGTGGGTCGGGGCGGCCAGGTGGGCCAGGGCGGTCGGGTGGGTCCGGGTAGTCTGGGCGGCCATGTTGGTCCGGCCGGCGGGATGTGGCGGGCTCGTGCGACGCCAGGTTGAACCGTTGTTCCAGGCTTCGTTCGATCTGTTGTTTTCCGTCCGCCACGATTCGAAGACTGTCGATGAGCGGCGCGCGCGTGTCGGCGGCGATCCTCCTGAGGATCGGACGGTACGGGCTTTCGTCCCAGAGCTCGTTGTCGATCAGAATGGTCTTGCCGTCCCGGGCGCTTTGCAGCCGGATCATCTCGCGGATGTTCGCCTCGTAGTCGTGCGGAGAGACGCGCGTCCACGGTTCGATCGTCTCATAAGCGATGGTACCGGACTTCGACTCCGCTTCCGCGCGAATGTGCTCGCCGACCGGTTTCGGATGAAATCTGATCGAGAGCGCAAGGTACTGCAGCAGCTTGTAGAACTCGAGATCCTTGCCCGTGTCTTTGAGGCGGGTCGCAACACCGGGACGCGCGGTGGCCACCATGTCCTTGTCGCGATAGCCGGCCACTTCCGAGTCGTTCATCCCGAATCCGATCACGAGGACGTCCGGTGCGAGCGGCAGCACACGCGACTTCAACAGCTGTACTCCCTGAAACGACGAGTACCCCAACACGCCGAAATTCATCACCTCGACGTTGCTATCGGGCTGTGCGTCACGCAGACGCGCGAGCAGACGGCTCGGGTACGTCCGGTCTTGATCGACGTTCATGCCAAATGTCCACGAGTCGCCGATGCAGGCGATGCGGATGCTGCCCGCCCGCTTCGTCGCGGTGTATTCCGCCGTCCGGTGGCCCTGCGAGCTCAGATCGACGTGCCAGGTCGGATTTCGACGGAATTCCTCCGGCAGCGTCGGTGTGAACCGCCGCAGCAGGGCCACACGATCGCGTTCGGTTCGCACCGGCGTGAAGATGTCGACATAGGTGCGATGCGCATTCGGGAGGCTGCGCCAGATCAGCGTGTCGTCCGGGACGAGAATCTGCAGCCGATCGAGCCAGGGCGGCAGCGGGCCGTAGTCGTCGCCCAGCGCGTACGGCAGCGGCACGAACCGCACCATCGCGCTGCGCGCCAGGAAGACGGCCCGCAGCGCAACCTCGCTGCACGTGAAGAAGATCACGGTCGTGACGATGCTTTTCGCCAGCACGGCCAGCAGCCGGCCGCAAGATGTCAGGAGTGTTCCGCCCGTCATCGGCTCATGTCACATCTGAGCATGTGTTGCAAACGCAGTGCCCGACTGCAGGGCGATGCGGCAAACGCCACGTTGGAACGCAAAGGCCGCGAAGGCCGCTGAGAATGACTGGGCTTTCTTTGCGTCCTTGGCGACCTCTGCGTTCGATCGTCATGTTCGCTGAAGGTGGTGACCGACGAAGACGTCGTAGGCCCAGCCGCCGAGAATGGCGCCGACGCACGGCGCCACAATCGGCACCCACCACCAGCCGTTGCCGGCGCGAAACACGTCCCCGCCCCAGCCTGCAACCGCCGTGAACAGCCGCGGACCGAAGTCCCGCGCGGGATTGATCGCATAGCCGGAGTTGAAGCCAAACGTCGCGCCGATCAACACGACCAGCAAGCCGACGATCACGGGGACCAGTCCGCCCGGGACCGTCGCGTTGCGCTCGTCGGTGATTCCGAGAATGACGCCGAAGAGCAATGCCGTGCCGACGACCTGATCGACGAAGCCGCCGGGGAAGACGCTGAGGAACGGCTGGGGATACGTGGCCCAGATCCCGGCCGTCGCCTGTGGCCCGATCACCTGCCGCACGCCGCCGTCGAACGCGGTCAGCGCCTCACGATACGTGACATACACCACCGCCGAGGCCGCGAACGCGCCCGCGATCTGCGCGACGGCGTACGGCAGCACCTTCGTCCACGGAAATCTGCGATGCACCGCGAGGCCGACGGTCACGGCAGGATTCAAATGCGCGCCGGTCACGCCCGCGCACACGTAGCACCCCATCGTCACCGCCAGCCCCCAGGCGATGTTAATCGCGAGATAGCTGCCCGCGGCGCCCTTGCTGAGCACGAATTGCGCAACCACGCCGACGCCGAACACGATCAGGACGAACGTGCCCAGGAATTCGGCGAGCATCTCCCGGATCACCCCACGGGGCATAAGGACTCCTTGCGCTTCCCGCTAGCAGGCTGTGAAGTTACGCAGCCTGCAGGCTTCTAGCAGGCTGCTGAAAAACGCAGCCTGAAGTGAAAAGTCAAAACAGAAAAGTCAAAAGCAGGCGGAAAATCGCATTTTTCTGTTTTATCTTTTCAGTTTTAACTTCAGGTCGGCCCTTTTTCAGCGACCTGCCAGGCTCCTGGCTTTCGGCCTTGGACCTGCTCAGAAAATCGTCGTGCAAGTGTACCGGCGAGAGCCGATTTGCCTCTTATTCTCTCTGTGCTCTCCGCGATTATTCAGACGGACTCGTGGTGGACCCGGCGCATTGTATAGTGCCTGCTCATGTCATACATCCTCGCTCTCGACCAGGGCACCACGAGCTCACGCGCGATGGTGTTCGAGGCGAACGGCGCGGTCGCCGCGATCGCGCAGAAAGAATTCACGCAGGTGTTCCCGCGCGCCGGCTGGGTCGAGCACGATCCCGGTGAGATCTGGGCGTCCCAGATCGGGGTTGCGGTTGAAGCGCTCGGACGCGCACACGTCCGCGCGGCCGATGTCGCCGCCATCGGCATCACGAATCAGCGCGAGACCACGATTCTGTGGGACCGCGACACGGGCGAGCCGATCCACAACGCCATCGTGTGGCAGGACCGGAGGACCGCGGACTACTGCGAGCGGCTGAAGGCGGAAGGCGCCGGACCGATCATTCAGGAGCGCACCGGGCTGCTCGTCGACGCGTATTTCTCGGCCAGCAAGATCCGGTGGCTGCTCGACCACGTCGCCGGCGCCCGCGCCCGGGCCGACGCCGGCACGCTCGCATTCGGCACCGTCGACACGTGGCTCGTCTGGAAGATGACCGATGGCCGATGCCACGTCACCGACGTCAGCAACGCATCGCGCACGATGCTGCTCAACATCCACACGTTGCAATGGGACGACGAGCTCCTGCGGATGTTCGGTATTCCCGCGAGCGTGCTGCCCGACGTCCGCTCGTCGAGTGAGCGCTACGGTGAGGTTGCGCCGTCGTTTGGTATCGATCGCGTGCCCATCGCCGGAATCGCCGGCGATCAGCAGGCGGCGCTGTTCGGCCAGATGTGCCTGAAGCCCGGCATGTCGAAAAACACGTACGGGACCGGATGCTTCCTGCTGCAGAACATCGGACCGAAGCCGACCCTTTCGCGCCATCAGCTCGTGACGACGGTCGGGTGGCGGATCGGCGGCGACACCGAGTACGCCCTCGAAGGCAGCGTCTTCATCGGCGGCGCGGTGGTGCAGTGGATTCGCGACGGTCTCGGGCTGGTGCGGACCGCGGCCGATATCGAGCCGCTCGCCGCGAGCGTGGCCGACAACGGCGGCGTCTATCTCGTCCCGGCATTTGCCGGCCTCGGCGCGCCGCACTGGGACCCCTACGCCCGTGGCACCATCGTCGGCATCACACGCGGCACCACCGCCGGGCACATCGCCCGCGCAGCACTCGAGAGCATCGCGTTTCAGGTGGCCGACCTGCTCGACGCGATGGCGGGCGATGCCGGGATGGCCGCGACCGAGCTGCGTGTGGACGGCGGCGCGGCCACGAACAACACGTTGATGCAGTTTCAGGCCGATCTGCTCGGGGTGCCGGTCGTGCGGCCGGCGGTGACCGAAACGACGGCGCTCGGCGCCGCCTATCTGGCCGGGCTCGCGGTCGGCTACTGGCCCTCGGTCGAAGCCCTCACCGGCCAGTGGCGCGAGGAGCGGCGATTCGAACCGAACATGCCGCGCAGCACCGCGACATCCCTGCGGGAACGATGGTCGGCCGCCGTGGGACGGTCGAAGGAATGGCAGCTTCGGTGACGTGGAAAAAATACATCACGAAGGGCACGAAGACATACGAAGATCACGAAGCAAGACTGTACGAACCGTTCTTCGTGCTCTTCGTACACTTCGTGTCTTCGTGATGAACCGGTAGAGGTCGTCGCCTTTGATGTGGATTCTGATCGCGATCAGCGCCGGAGTCGTGGCGCTCGCGCACACGGCCCCGGCGCCGTTTCTGTTCGACGCTATCGCCGGCAAGCGATCGGTCTGGCACATGCCGAAGCGCCAGCCGGCGACGGTGTATCTGACGTTCGATGACGGTCCGAATCCGACGACGACGCCGGACCTGCTCGACCTGCTGGCGCGCGAACGTGTCCGCGCGACCTTCTTTCTCATTGATCGACACATCACCGACGACACCGCGCCGCTCGTGCGACGGATGTTCGCCGATGGCCACACGGTGGCGCTCCACTCCCATACCCGGGCGCTGATGCTGATGTCGCCGGGCAGGTTTGCGCGCACGCTGGTCTCGGCGGCGGATCACATCGAGCGCGTCGCGGGCGTCCGTCCCTGCCCGGCGTTTCGCCCGCACGCCGGCTGGCGCAGCTGGCCGATGTACGCCGGCCTCGAGCAGATCGACCACCGCATGGTCGGGTGGAGCTGGATGCTGTGGGACTGGAACTGGTTCCGGCAGCGGACGGCGGATTCGATTGTGAACCGGGTCGGCCATCGCATCGGCAATGGCGACATCGTGGTGATGCACGACGGCGACGAGTCGGCGCCGTTCAAGGACCAGCGTCAGACTGTTGATGCGATCGCGCGATTGATCCCGGCACTGCGCGCAAAGGGGTTCACCTTCGGCACCATCTGCGATCCGTGAGCTTTCATGAATCTGGCAGAAGATCACGATCGAACGCAGAGGTCGCAAAGGACGCAGAGTAAGACAGTATTTCTTTGCGGCCTTCGCGGCCTTTGCGTTCCACGGCGGCGTCGCCTGGTCGGAACGCTCCTCGATTATGGATTACCGATTGTCAGGACTGCGTCCGTTCCGCCTTCAAATCGATTCCGAGCTGCTGGCACTTCTTGTACAGGTGACTGCGCTCGATGCCGAGGGCGCGTGCGGTTTCAGTCATCCGATGCCCGTGCGCGGCGAGCTCGCCGACGACGGCTTCGCGCTCGAAGGCCGCCACCCGATCGGCGAGCGTGCCGGTGCCGGCGCCTGCTCCACTGCTCACCGTCAAGTGCCGGCCCGACAACACCTGCCTCACCGTCGACACGTCCACGGCCTCGTCGGTCAGCAGCAGCAACCGCTCCACGACGTTGCGCAGCTCGCGGACGTTGCCCGGCCAGTTGTAGCGCGTCAGCTCGGTCAACGCGTCCGGCATGAAGGCGCGCGCCTTCCACCCGTTCTGCTCCGCTATGCGCGCCGCAAAGTGTTCCGCCAGCACCGGCACATCGTCCACCCGCTCGCGCAGGGGCGGCATCACGATCGGGAACACGAAAATGCGGTGATACAGGTCCTCGCGAAACGATCCTTTCCCGACGAGCGCCTCGAGATCGCGGTGTGTCGCAGCGAGCACGCGTGTATCCACCACGATCGGGCGCTCGCCGCCAATCCGTTCGAGCTCGCCTTCCTGGAGCAGCCGCAGCAGCTTCGCCTGCATGGCCGCCGGCATGTCGCCGATTTCGTCGAGGAAAAGCGTGCCGCCGTGCGCCTGCTCGAACTTGCCGAGATGGCGAGACGCCGCGCCGGTGAACGACCCTTTTTCGTGTCCGAACAGCTCCGACTCGATCAGCTCCGACGGCACGGCCGCACAGTTCACGGTGACGAACGGCCGTTCCCGGCGCGGGCTGCCATCGTGAACGGCGCGCGCCACGAGCTCTTTGCCGGTGCCGGTCTCGCCGAGGATGCAGACGCGGGACTCGGTGGCGGCGACGCGATTCACCTGCGCCATCACCCGGCGGAGCGCATCGCTCTTCCCGATGATCTCGTGCCGGCCGACGCGGCGGCGAAGCGTCCGGTTCTCGTCTTCCAGGCGCACGAGCTTCAGCGCGTTTTCAATCGTCAGCAGCAGCTTGTCGGCCGAGACGGGCTTCTCGAGGAAATCGACGGCGCCAAGGCGGGTCGCCCGCACCGCCATATCGACGGTGGCCTGACCCGAAATCATGACCACTGGAGTCGTGACACCGATTTCGCGCAGCTCGGCGAGCATCGCAAGGCCGTCCTTGCCGGGCATCACGACGTCGGAGAAGACGATGTCGAAGCGGTCGGCGCGGATCAGGGCAACAGCACGCGCGGCATTGTCACACACGACCGCCTCGTGACCGGCCAGCCGGAACGCCCGCGAAATCGACGCGAGCGTCGATGGATCATCGTCCACGATCAGCACACGCGTCATACTCGAGTCTCCCGCGGGATATCGACATGGAACGTGGTGCCGCGCCCGTGTTCGCTCTCCACCCAGATGCGCCCACGATGGTCCGCCACGACCGATTGAACAATCGCGAGACCGAGACCGGTGCCGTGCTGTTTCGTCGTGTAGTAGGGCGTGAACAGCCGCCGTCGCTCCTCCTCCGTCAACCCGCTGCCGGTGTCCGAGACCTCGATTCGAACGCTGGCCGTCCCGCCGCGCGTCCGCACCGCCAGGTCGCCGCCCGCCGGCATCGCGTCGATTGCGTTCAGCAACAGGTTCTGCACCGCGCGACCGAGCTGCTCCGCATCGGCCTGAACCGGGCCAAGCGATTCCTCGAGGTCCACCGCGACGTGGACGGCCGGCCGGCCTGGCGCATCGAGCTGCGCGCGGAACAGCCCGACGCTCGCTCGAACGATGTCGTTCACCGACACCGGCGCGAAGTGCGGCGGCGGCATCCTCGAGAAATCGCTGAATCGTGTGATGACGGTATTGAGATTGCCCAGACCGATCCCGAGTGTCGTCAGGCTCTCGTCGAACACTTCGTCGAACTCGGACGGCGGAAGCATCCTGGCCCGGCGAAGGTTGTCGACGGTGAGGCGCAGGGGAAATAACGGGTTCTTCAGTTCATGCGCCAACCGGCGGGCCAGCTCGCGCCAGGCGGCCACGCGCTCGGCCTGCAGCAGCCGCTCGCGCTGTTCGACGAGCTGACTCGTCATCGATGTGAACGCCCGTGTGAGCTCCTCGATTTCGCCGGTCGCTGCCACGTCGTCGAGATGGACATCCCAGTCGCCGCTCGCCACTGACCGCGCGGCGCTGGCGAGCTGCTCGACGGGCCGGGTCACGCGCGCCGCGACGATGTAGCTGACGATCGTGCCGAAACCGATTCCCAGCATCGCGAACCCGAAGCCGCTCCATCGAATCCCCGAGACCAGCGACGCCAGCTCGCGGCCCGAGCTCGCCACCAGAAGGACGCCCAATGTCGTCCCGTCGAATCCGGTGAGCGGAATGCCGTCGACGGTTTCGGGACCATCCGGCCACTGCACCGTTTCGCTCGCGTCGCGACCGCTTTGCCGGATACGCGCGATGAGCGGGCCGAGCGGCGCGGCGTTCGTCACTTCGCCGGACGCGTCGATCAGCTGCTGCCCCGCGACCTCCGGTTCGACGTTACGGTACAACAGCACCCGCCTGCCGGGCGGCAGCACGAGCGTTTTGAGGAATGCCTGATCGAGACGTCGTCCACCGACGACGAACAGCGAGCGGCCTCCCGCGCCGAGCGTGCGAACGCCGAAGAAGCCGAGGTCGAAGCCGCGTGGCAGTTCGACGGCATGGAGAAACGCCACGCGTTGCCTGACCGTCGCCGAGCCTTCCGAGATCCAGGCGTGGCGGTAGCCGAACCGCGCCGGCCAGTGCGCCGACGACACGATCGTACCGTCGGAAGCCACCAGATCCAGGAACTGGACGTCGTACGCCGCCGCGAGCACTGCGGCCTCGCCAACATAGGCGCCGTAATCGCGTGACGATCGCACGACATCGCCGGCCAGACGGCCAATCGCATCGCTGTTGGCGATCCGTTCAACCCGTGCCGTGACGCGTTCTCCTTCGGCGTCGAACTCTCGCCGGAATTGCGCGACGATGGCGGCGGTGCGCTGGGCCTCGACCGCAGCAAACGCGCGACGTGCGCTCGACGAGACCGTCCACGTGACGAGGATCACCACGCTGGCCACGATCGCACTGATGAGGAACAGGAGCCGCGTCCGAAGAGTCATTGCCGTGGACGAGGCTTCGCCGGCTCGGGCCGGATCCACACATTCGAGAGATTCCAGGCGCCCGAACCGAGCACCACCGGCCCGCTCCACGATTCGACGCGCTCGCCAACCGCGTAGAGCTCGCGGATGTGAACGAGCGGAACGATCACCGCATGCTCGAGCAGCGCCCGCTCCACATCGAGTACCGCGCCGACCGACGTGTCGGCGCCAGCCATCGCGCCCATCCCGGCGAGGGCCTCCACACGCGGACCGAA
>QHWF01000596.1 GCA_003222455.1 Acidobacteriota bacterium | reverse complement strand
AATATTCAGTTCAACTGCACCACGTTCACAGAGGGCACGTGCTCGGTTACCGAAGGGTTGATGAACAGAGGGGTCGTGATATCGACTCCGGAGTTTCCACCCTCGCCGTACATCGAAAACATTGGCGTGCGTCCAGACATTGTCGTGGATTACATGACGCGCTCGAATCTCATGACCGGCGGCGCGCCATTTGTGCAGGCGTTCACGGACGCGGCGGTCAAGTTGGCGCAGACACCCCATTAAGCGGAGATGAGGGCCACGAGGCGAAGCCGGCCGCCGCAGCGCGGACACGCCAGGACGTCCAGTCCAACCGTGCGCCGCATCAACTCGGCCCACTGATACGCACCGGGCCGGACGGCCCACGGCGGCTCGTGTCCTCGTCAGCCTCCGCCGGCGGCTCCACATGCGAAGTATCGACACCGTTGTGAGGGGCCGCGCAGCGACGGGCGGCGCGGTCATCGAGCACCGCCCATCTCGAATCGCCGATGCAATGCGCGATGACCTGAGACTGTATTTGGAGTTCTGCCGGGCAGCCGCCTAGTACTGGGAGCATCCCCTCGCCCGTAGTTCAGTTGAGCGTGTTTTTGTGCTAGGCTCGTAATGAAGCTTCGCCTCAAACCGCCGAGCGAAGCTTCCTTACTAGGCGGCCGCTCCGCGGCCGCGGCTAAGACAGCTTCTAAAGCCGAGCGGCCGAAAACTTGCTTCATTTGTGAGGACATCGGCTTTAGAAGATGTCTAGGGCTGGGATACCTAGCTGAAGGCCTTGCGAGGAGAACTTATGAGAAAGATCCACCTCACTCTGGTTGCAATCACTCTAGTTCTGGTGGGCGGCTACGCCCTGGCGCAGCAGGCCCCGGCGGCACAAGCCCCGGGCGCGCCGGTTCCCCCGAATCTTCCGGAATGGGCGTGGGGTGTCATGCCTCCGCCGCCGCCCGGAGCTGCGCCTGCGGCTCCTGCCGCGCCCCCGGCCGATGACGGCAAGCTGATTCGCATCGAGGGCAGCAACGTGGCCCTGACGCGGACGCAGCTTCGCGGCATTCCCGACATCGTAGACTGGCATCCGGAAGATCACGGTCCGATGCCGAGCGTCGTCAAGACCGGTCGGCAGGGCGTGCGTGCATGCGGCTTGTGCCATCTCGCCAACGGCCGCGGTCGCCCAGAGAATGCCCCCCCGGCGGGGCTTCCGGCTGCCTACATCATTCAGCAGATGGAAGATTTCAAGAACGGGTTGCGGAAGACTTCGGATCCGAGAAAGGCCAACGTGGGGGTCATGGCCGGATTCGCGAAGGAGACGACCCCGGAAGAGGTCAAGGCATCGGCCGAATATTTCGCCGCGCTTCCTATACCGCAGGGGTGGATCAAGGTGCGGGAAACCAACATGGTGCCGAAGACCAAGGTCCAGGGCAACGTGTATTTTGAGCTCGAGGGCGCAGCGGCAGGGAAGGAACCAATCGGCAACCGCATCATCGAAGTGCCGGAGTTCGGGCAGGAGCGTTTCGAACTGCGCGACGATCACGCCGGATACATCGCCTACGCGCCGGTCGGGAGCGTCCGTAAGGGTGAGCAGCTCGCGGCGAAGCTGCAATGCGCAATCTGCCACGGTCCCAACCTCGAAGGCGTGGGCCCGGTGCCGCCGCTTGCCGGCCGTTCGCCGAGCTATCTTGCGCGTCAGCTGTTCGACTTTCAGACCGGCATGCGCCGTGGCTTGTGGTCCGACCTGATGAAGCCGATCGTGGCAAAGATGGCCGCAGAGGACCTGGTGAACATCGCGGCCTACATGGCCTCGAAGACGCCGACGCCGCCGGCCGTCCGGCAGACCGCGCGCGCGAACTGACGTCGATCCCGGCACCGAAACACTAAGAGGCCCGAGCGCGAACGCGATCGGGCCTTTTTTTCGCTGTGCCCTGAAGAACCCTTCACAACGACTTCAGGAACCGAACAATCCACGTCTTCTGCGCCGTCGACAAGCGGTCGAAACGGTCTCGAACGGCATCAGCTTCACCGCGATGAGAGCGGATCGCTTCGTACAGATCGTGAGCCCGGCCATCGTGGAGGAATTCGACTCGCGTTCTGAGGCCCCACAACGGCATCGTACGGATCTTGTTTCGAGTGTTCTGTGGGCCATTCTGAACAATGCCGTCGCCGGTGCCAATACCATGGAGCAGGAAATCGCCATACGGATGAAAGACTTTGCCCCCGATTGCGCTCGACACCGTGTACGCGCCACCGTTCAATTTGGTTCCAGCCGGCACGGTATGCAGCGTACTGACGTGGCAGGTCTGGCAGCCCACGAAATCGAAGAGATCGGCGCCAAGTTGAGCCTCTGTGGAGTTGGCGAGATTCTCGTCTCGTGGCGCAACTTTTAGGGCACGCATGAAGGTCGCGAAATTGAAAATGTCGTCTGTGTTGTTGGGCGCCGGAACACCAGGAGGATTGCACGTCTGGGTCGCCTCGGTCGGGCTGAAATTGTTCGTGATTCCCATCTCGTTGAGATAGGCGTCGGAGGAAAACGAGAGCAGACTGGCATGCTGATCTTTCCAGCCAAATCGGCCGATGCGCTTTCCACGTGTCCCTTCCGAGATGTCTACGTAAATTGGCTGCCCTTGAATGATGCCGCGCGTCGACTCGTACTGGTTCCTGGAGATCCTCAAGAGCTCGTCATCAGAAACTGCCTCGACAAACCCGTCGCCAAACAGCGCCAGCGACAGTCGCAACGCGCGAACATTTTCACGGAGGCCCAGTTGGCCAATCGCTTCCGGACACACGGCTCGCTGGTTGATCAGAGAACGCGGGCCAACCGTTGAACCGTCGTTGAGCGTAATGGTCGCTGCGACGAACGTTCCGCGCTGATCCAAATGACCGGCGCGAAGCTCTCTGACTTGGCTGTGGCCACCGTCCGCCACGGATTGGTGGCAGTCCAGACATGAAACTGCGTTGAAAAGCGGTCCCAGACCGTCGATATTCACATTGTCGATCTCTGCGAACTGATCGTGAGCGGCGTCCATCGTCGCCTGATCAACAGACCCGTTGCTAAGCCCGTCGAAACCCGACGGAGCCTCGACATAAGCCAAGCCAAACACCGCCACGCACAGGGCCATCGCCAGCAAAACCGTTATGCTTGCGATTCTCATGTCCGCTCCTTTGACTGCGGTCGTCGTTACCGCTGAGCTCTTCACACAATCGCAATGCCCGTGCCGAAGCCATGCACGGTTTCTGTAGTTCCGCCTAAGCCTTTCGATGAGCGTCGGTTGGAAGGAGACGCACGTGGCGTACGTCCGCGTGGACGTATCGAACAAGCCAACGCCGCGTGGCACGTTTGTAAGCGGACTCGCTGAATTGGTGGCCTACAGATCCGTCGTTGTCATACGCCGGGGACAGGTCGTGCCAGGGGTTGCGCATCCGCCGGTCGGCCGCAACATCAAGTGCCGCACCAGGAACGGACTTAATGACAGGTACAGCGGGATTGAAGGCTCGACTGATCGAATCGGCTTGGGACCT
>QHWF01000604.1 GCA_003222455.1 Acidobacteriota bacterium | reverse complement strand
CAGAGGATGGCATATGCTGACGCCGGCGCTGGCAGGACTGCTGGCGGCGCATGCCGCCTGGCTGATTTCCCTGCTCGTTGCGCGATTTCGAGATCGAAACGTAGTGTCCGGCTTCAGCCGGACCCGGTGAAGGTCCGCCTGAAGGCGGACACTACCGCCCTGTGGAATGGCGCTCGCGAATGCCAGATACGCTGTTCGGGCTTGACGGAAAAGTTGCGGCCATCGTCGGGGGTGGCTCGGGCATCGGGGCAGCCGTTGCCATTGGCGCGGCGGTACAGGGCGCGCGCGTCATCGTGCTCGATGCCGACGAAGCCGCCGCGATCGTCGTCGCAGCGCGCATTGGCGGTCATGCCCATGCGGCGCACCTCGACATCCGGGACGCCGGAGCGGTGCGCGCCGCGCTCGAGGGGATCGCCCGCGGCCAGGGCCGGCTCGACATCGTGGTGTGTACGCCGAGCATCAACGTCCGGAAGCCGATCCTGCAGTATGCGGAAGACGAGTTCGATCGCGTGGTGGCCGTGAACCTCAAGGGCAGTTTCAACGTCCTCCAGGCGGCCGGCCGAATCATGACGCAGCAGGGCGGCGGCAGTATCGTGATCTTCTCGTCGATCCGGTCGCAGGTTGTCGAGCCGGGCCAATCGGTGTACGCGATGACGAAATCCGGCATCGTTCAGCTCGTACGCGCGGCAGCCGCCGAATTCGGGTCCGCCGGCGTGCGCGTGAACGCGGTCGCGCCCGGCGTGGTGGAGACGCCTCTGACGGCGCCCATCAAGGCGAATGCAGAGTGGTACAACGCTTACGCCGCGAAAAGCGCATTGAAGCGATGGGCGCGGGCCGACGAAATGGTGGGCCCGACGCTGTTCCTCGTGTCGGATGCGGCGAGCTACGTCACCGGAACAATTCTGTTCGCCGACGGCGGGTGGACGGCCATCGACGGACGGTTCACGCCGCCGCTCTGAATTTGGAATTGGGAATTTGGCATTTGGAATGCGTGAGGGAATGCGAAATCGTGTTGGAATGTCGAATCGCCGCTCAACTCCGGAATATGGAATCGTTTACACGAATTCCAAATGCCACATTCATAATTGCAAATTGCCATGACACATCGAATAGCAGTCATCGCCGGAGACGGCATCGGGCAGGAAGTGATTCCCGCCGGGATCGCCGCGCTCCAGGCCGTCACCGAGCGCACCGGCATCGAGCTGTCGTTCACGCGTCTGCCGTGGGGATGCGAGTACTACCTCGCCCACCAGCGGATGACGGACGCCGACGCCTTCGAGCAGCTCGAGAAATTCGACGCGATTTATCTCGGCGCCCTCGGAGCGCCGGGCGTGCCCGACGGCATCTCGGCCGGGCTCATCCTGGCCATTCGCCAGCGATTCGACCAGTACGTGAACCTCCGGCCGATGCGTCTGCTCGCGGGCATCGCATCGCCGCTCGCGAACCGGAACGCCGCCGACATCGACATGGTCTGCGTGCGCGAAAACTCCGAGGGGGAGTACGCCGGCGCCGGCGGCCGCATTCATCGCGGCACCCGTCACGAGGTGGCGGAGCAGACCGGCGTGTTCACGTGGCGCGGCATCGAGCGAATCATTCGCTATGCGTTCGAGCTCGCGATGAAGCGCCCGCGCCGCCGTCTGGCGAGCGCCACGAAGTCGAATGCGCTCACCCACTCGATGGTGCTGTGGGATGACGTGGCGGACGCGGTGCGAAAGGACTATCCGTCGGTCGAGTACCGCAAGTACCACGTCGACGCGCTGGCCGCGCGCATGGTGACGCACCCGCAGACGCTCGACGTGATCGTCGCGTCGAATCTCTTCGGCGACATCCTGACCGACATCGGGTCGGCGATTTCAGGCAGCCTGGGGATCGCGCCCGGCGCAAACATCAACCCTGAGCGGCGCTACCCGTCGATGTTCGAGCCGATCCATGGATCGGCGCCCGATATCGCGGGCACGGGCGTCGCCAATCCGATCGGCGCGATCTGGGCCGGAGCACTCATGCTCGATCACCTCGGCCACCGCGATCTCCACGATCGGGTCGTCGCTGCCATCGAGCGGGTCGTCGCAACGGCGCCCGTGCGCACGCCCGATCTGGGTGGGAACGCGGCGACGCGTGACGTCGCTGAGGCAGTGGTGCGCGCGATCTCCGCGTGACAACGTTCCGTCGCCTTCTGCCGCGGGCGCGTGGTGCGAGTATGGGTGATGACGAAGACGCGCGCATGGTCGTCACGTGCCGTTATTCGTGGCGCGAATCGCGTTTCTCGAGAGCTCGACAACAAATAAATCGCCGGGCTCGCCGTGTTTTGGCTCGCTGCACAGATTTTGTGAGCGTCTTGAACGCACCTCGGTTTCGACGAATTAATTCTTCAGCTTTCCTCCATTCGCCGCACGCGCTATCGTCATCGTGTGGAGGAAAATCAAAATCGCAAAACGCTGCAGGTGAAACGCGTCTACGATCCGCCGTCCAATGATGACGGCATCCGTGTGCTCGTTGATCGCCTCTGGCCGCGCGGACTCACGAAGGCAACGGCCGCGGTCGACCTCTGGCTCAAGGACATCGCGCCGAGTGTGACGCTGCGGCGGTGGTTCAATCACGATCCTTCGCCGTCCCGCTGGTCAGAATTCACTCACCGGTATTATGAGGAGCTCGACAACAAGACAGCGTCGATCGCCGCTCTGGCCGGAGCCGTTCGCCAGGGCAAAGTCACGTTGCTGTTCGGCGCCCGGGATCCCGATCACAACAACGCCGTCGCTCTCTTCAGCTATCTCAATCGGGTGATGGACTAAGTAACGAAGCTTCGCAAACCGCCGAGTAAAACCGAGCCTCGGCCGAGCGAGCGAATCTTCGTTACTAGGCGGAAGCCGGGGAGCGTATTCGTCCGGTCTGGAGAATGCCTGCCTTCCGATGGCGACCGCACGACGAAACCGTGCGGATTGAACCGTGCCGCAATTGTTCAACGACTGACAAATCTGTCCATCACCAGCGACCTCTCCGCCGATAATCCGTTCATTTCAAATACCGTCCAGCTGGCACATGGGTTGTAGCAACCGTGTGCCGGGAGGGCAACGGTATGCGAGTGCTGACGAAATTGTTCGCCGCTTCGATGATGGTTCTGCCGGTCACGCCGGCTTTTGCAGGTCAGAAAGGACATGGCGGGGGCCCAACGAGTCACGGGGCGCCGACGACGACGCCAACCCATGGCGCGCCGACGACGACACATGGCAGCGCTCATGTGACGACGACGACATCCCACGGCAGCCCACACACGACAACGGCCACGAGTGGACACGGCAGCCCGCACGCGGCGACGATGTCGACGGGTTCGACCAGCCACGGAAACCCGCACGCGACGTCGACGCCGACTGGTCATGGCAACAGTCATGCGCCAACAAAGCCGACGACATCCGGCGGTGGGAAGAAGACGACGACAACTGGCACCGGCACGGCATCCACCGGAACAGGAACGGGGACAACCACCGGAACGACAACCGGGAGCGGGACGACCACTGGAACGACGACAGACAGCGGAACCACGGGAACCACCACAGGCACCGGCACTACGCCGGGTACCAGCACGGGCACAACCACCGCGAGCAATCCCGTCTCGCAAAAAATCAGCGCCAAGCCTCAACTCTCGTCGAAAGTTCAGAAGATGCTGCCTTCCGGGATGACCCTGGAGACGGCGTCAGCAGGCTTCAAGAATCAGGGCCAGTTTCTCGCGGCGCTGCACGTCTCACAGAACCTGAACATTCCATTCGCGGA
>QHWF01000603.1 GCA_003222455.1 Acidobacteriota bacterium | reverse complement strand
GAGCTACTTCCTGCCCGTCCCTTTCTCCCGGCGCGGTTCGATGAGCCCGCCCAGCGCGAACTTCGCAATCTGCTCGGCCACTTCGTCCTGCGTCAGGGGCCCGTCCTGACGGAACCATCGCGGCAGCCAGAGAATCATTCCCAATATCGAAAACGTCGCCACCGTGGCGTCGACCTCGCGCAGTCGCCGCGCCGCCCTGAGCTCGAGCAGCGTATTCCGGATCAGATCGAAGTACAGGCGCATTTTCTCCTCGATCTGCTTTCGTGACGGGGGCGGCAGCGCGCGAATCTCGTCGCCGAGATGCGCGACGGCGCCCTGCCCCCGGGTGGTGATCCGGGCGTGGCGCACGATCAGCTGCCGCAGCCGTTCTTCGGGATCGCGGATGCCGCGAATCGGCACGACGACTTCGTCGCGGACGCATTCGAGACCAAACGTCATGATCTCGAACAGCAGCGCCTCCTTGCTTTCGAAGTGGTGATACAGGCCTGCCTTGGTCAGACCGAGCGCGCGCGCGATGTCGCTGACCGAGGTGGCGTCGAACCCGCGCGTCCGGAACGTCTGCGCCGCCGCACGGCACATCGCGGCGCGGCGGCTGTCCGCGTCGCTCTTCCCGCTCGCGTCAGGCTTTCGATCTGGCGTCACGGGCGGCGGCACGATAGTGCCGGCCGCCGGCGCGGTGAGGGCGATTTTCGGGGTTCGTCGTTGAGTAGCCATCCCAGCCGGGCTATTATGCTCTCCCTACCGACCGGCCGGTAGGGACCGGTCCGGTCCGGACCACCGTTTACCTGATGTGAACGGAGATACGGGAAACGGGAGGACTCGGGCCATCTTCGACCGATTTGCGGCCGAAAATCTCACGATTTCCCGGGTACGACTACTGCACGGGCTGCAGCCACTTTGTAAGTGCGAGCTGAAGGGATTTCAGGAGGACGGGGCATGGGAATCTTTGCGCGCATCATTCTCGGAGCGTTCTGTCTCGCGCTGGTGCCCGTCGTGGCAGCAGCCCAGACCAGCACCATCGCGGGGACCGTCAAGGATGTCTCGGGCGCCATCCTGCCGGGGGTGACGGTCGAAGTGGCCAGCCCCGCGCTGATCGAGAAGGTCCGATCGGCAATCTCCGACGGATCGGGTCAGTATCAGATCACGCAGCTTCGGCCCGGCACGTACACGGTCACGTTCACGCTCCCGGGATTTACGGTCGTCAAACGTGAGGGGGTGGAGCTCACCTCGGATTTCACCGCCACTATCAACGCCGACATGAAAGTCGGTGCGGTCGAGGAGACCATTACCGTCTCGGCCGAGTCGCCGATCGTCGACGTGAGCAACATCACCGCGCGCACCGTGATGACCCGCGATGTCCTCGACGCCATCCCCACGGGCCGCAATATTCAGGCTGTCGGCATCATGATTCCCGGTACGACGATCGCCGTGGGCGGGGGCGGCGCGCTGTCGCGCGACGTCGGCGGATCGGGCAACCTGCAGCAATCGCCGCTGCAGTACCGGGGATCCGCCGATACTGTGCAGACCATCGACGGCGTGCGATTGAACAACCTGTGCGCGCAGGGCGCGTACAGCGGCGTGTACTGGAACGACGCCAGCTTCCAGGAGATCAGCTACGTGACCGGCGCCGATTCTGCCGAAATGGGTCAGGGCGGCATCCGCGTCAACATGGTCCCGAGGGACGGCGGCAACTCGTTCCGCGGTTCGGTGTTCGGCAACTACGCGGATGGCGGGTGGGCCGCAGACAACCTCCGGGCCAACCTCGCGGGCGATACGACGTTCAACGCGAACAACCGGCTCACGAACGTGGGCGTGATCAAGAAGGTCTGGGACTTCAATCCGTCGGTCGGCGGACCAATCAAACGGGACAAGATCTGGTTCAACTTCACCTTCAGGCACTGGGGCGTGAACAAGACGGTGGCCGACAGCTTCTTCGACCTCGATCCGTCGCCGTTTCGGTACGTGCCCGACCCTTCGCGACAGGGTATCGACGACGGCCACATCGTCAGCCGCGCGGGACGAGTCGCGTGGCAGATTTCGCAGAAGGATAAACTCACCGTCTACCACGACGACCAGAACAAGTATCGCGACCACTGGGGTATTTCGGCGAACGTTCCGCCGGAGGCGTCGGCGATACAGGTCACGCCCACCAGTTTCGTCGACGTGGCGCATTGGACCCGTACGCACACGAACAGACTGTTGTTCGACGCCGGCGTCGGGATTTACGACCAGGAATACACCGAGCTGTACCAGCCCGGCGTGACCGGCCTGACCGACAAGGTGTGGGATCTGGCCGTGATTCAGAATTCCAAGGTGTACACAGTCTGCGATAACTCCACCGGCGTCTGCTCGGCCGGCACCGGAAAGATTGCCGGCGCCTGGAACAACCCCGCGGATCACTTCTCGCTGCTGCGGACGTTTTCGGGTTCGGCGTCGTACATCACCGGATCGCATTCGATGCGGTTTGGCGCCGCCGTGACCAACGGGCGGTGGCGGCTCGTTCGCCAGTGGACGGGCGACATGCAGCCGATCGAGTTCACCAATGGGCTTCCGACGGCGGTCACGTTGCGATTGCCGACCGATCGCCGCAACGGGATCAAGGCCGATACCGGGATCTTCGCTCAGGACAAATGGACCGTCGGCCGCGCGACGGTCAATGCGGGCCTGCGCTACGACTGGTTCATCGGCGAGTCTCTGGAAAGCGACGTGTTGCCGAGCCGCTTCAACAGCGGCCAGCACTACGGCAAGTGCGCGGATGGGAAAAACGATCCAAAAGCCGGGTGTGTGGGGACCGTGCAGGACTGGAAAGACATCTCGCCGCGCGTCGGCGTCGCCCTCGACCTGTTCGGCGACGGCCGGACGGCGTTGAAAGCGAGCGTCGCCCGCTATGTGGCCGGCCAGCAGATTGCTGTCGCCGACGACATCAATCCGGTGTCGGCATTGAGCATCACCGATCGGCGTCCCTGGACGAACGACGCGGACAGGAATGGCCTGCCTCTCGACGCGAACGGCAGCATCCAGTTCAACGAGCTCGGCACGTCGACGTCGACGTCCACCTTCGGCCGCAACGTGTCGACGACGTCGTACGATCCCGACGTGTTGAACGGGTGGTTCAAACGTGGCTACAACTGGGAGTACACGGTGGCCGCCCAGCACCAGCTGGCGCCTCGCGTGTCGGTGAACGGCGGCTGGTTCCGCCGGGCGTTCGGCAATCAGACGTTCACTGACGATCTGCGGTTCGACCAGAGGAGTTACGACGGCCCCTTCTGCGTCAACGCACCGTCGGATCCGAACCTGCCGGGCGGCGGCGGGTTCCAGGTGTGCAATCTGTATGATCTCAAGCCGTCGGTATTCGCGCTCGGACTTCCGGCAAACAACCTCGTCACGTTCTCCAAGAACTTCGGCGGTGAGACGAACATCTATCAGGGCTTCGACGTGAACCTCGAATCGAGGTTTTCGAGCGGTGCGTTCATTCGTGGCGGCATCACGGCCGTGAACCGTACGTTCGATAACTGCAACCTGCAGAACGCGGGATACGACGCAGTGCCCTTTGGCGTCACCGCGGCGGTCAACAGCGAGGTGTATGCCGACGGCACGTCGTACTGCCATCGCGAGTATCCGTATCGCCCCGACATGAAGATCCTCGGATCGTACACACTGCCGTGG
>QHWF01000602.1 GCA_003222455.1 Acidobacteriota bacterium | reverse complement strand
TCAACGCGTGGGACGGCCGCGTCCACCCGATGCGTCATCTGGGACCGAGCGGCGTCTGGGAAATGTTCATCCCGGATCTGCCCGACGGTCAGAAATACAAGTACGAGATTCGCGCGCGAACCGGCGCCATCCTGAAAAAAACCGATCCCTACGCCGTGGCATTCGAGGTGCCGCCGCAAGCGGCGAGCGTCGTGCACGACATCAGCCGTTATGAGTGGCACGACACGGCCTGGTTCACCGCTCGCCGGGCATCGGGCTCCTGGTTGGAGCGCCCGATGGCGATCTACGAAGTGCACTTCGGATCGTGGGCGCGCGTGCCAGACGAGGACTATCGTTTCCTGACGTATCGCGAGCTCGCCGAGCGGCTGGTGTCGTATGTGAAGGAGATGGGCTACACGCACATCGAGCTGCTGCCCGTCATGGAGCACCCGTTCTCGGGATCGTGGGGGTACCAGGTGCTCGGCTTCTTCGCGCCCACGAGCCGCTTCGGACCGCCGGAAGACTTCAAGTATTTCGTCGACGCCTGCCATCAGGCCGGCATTGGCGTGATCCTCGACTGGGTGCCGGGTCATTTCCCGAAAGACGAGCACGGGCTCGCCCGGTTCGATGGGACGGCGCTGTACGAGCATGCCGACCCGCGGCAGGGCGAACATCAGGACTGGGGCACACTGATTTTCAACTACGGCCGCAACGAGGTCCGCAACTTCCTGCTGTCGAACGCCCTGTTCTGGCTCGAGGAGTACCACGTCGACGGCCTGCGTGTGGACGCGGTGGCGTCGATGCTGTATCTCGACTACTCGCGTCCCGAGGGCCAGTGGGTGCCGAACGCGTTCGGCGGCCGGGAGAACCTCGACGCGATCAACTTTCTTCAGCAATTGAACCAGCTGACCCACCGCGAGCATTCGGGCAGCATCACGGCGGCCGAGGAATCGACCGCCTTTCCGGGAGTGAGCCGTCCGGTCCATCTCGGCGGTCTCGGATTCACCTACAAATGGAACATGGGGTGGATGCACGACATGCTGGTGTACAGCCACGAGAATCCGGTGCACCGCCGCTGGTATCACAACCAGGTGACGTTTTCGGCGCTCTACATGCACACCGAGAATTTCATCCTCCCGTTCTCCCACGACGAAGTCGTCCATGGAAAAGGCTCGATGCTCGACAAGATGCCTGGCGACGTGTGGCAGAAGTTCGCGACGCTGCGCACGCTGTACGGCTACCAGTACGGACATCCGGGCAAGAAGCTGCTCTTCATGGGGTCGGAGTTCGGGCAATGGCGCGAATGGAACCACGATCACAGTCTCGACTGGCACCTGCTCGACGAGCCGGCGCACGCCGGTCTGCGGCGATACATTCAGGATCTCAACTGGCATTACGCCGCCGAGCCGGCGCTGCACCAGATGGACTTCGACCCCGCGGGCTTCCGCTGGATCGATTGCAACGACAACGAGAACAGCGTCATCTCGATCGTCCGCTACGCGCGCGATCCGCACGATTTCGTGGTGATGGTCTTCAACTTCACGCCGGTCCCGCGCGCGCAATACCGGATCGGCGTTCCCGAGGCCGGCTGGTACGCGGAGAGGCTGAACAGCGACGCCGAGCTGTACGGCGGCACCAACGTGGGAAATGAAGGCGGCGTCGCAAGCGAGCCGGTCGCGGCGCACGGGTTCGAGCAGTCGCTGCGACTCATGGTGCCGCCGCTCGGGTGTCTGCTGCTGAAGAAGCGGTGATCTCGATCGCGCGTCGCACGGCACGACGTACAACGCAGAATACGCAGAACACGCAGAAATGCGTTGTTGATTGCCCCGGTTGCGCGATTCCAGCGTAACAGAATCCTCTACGGCCTCAGCGGCCTTTGCGTTCCTTGCGTTCTGATTTCGGCGAGTTCAGCGAGTTCAGCGTTGATCGTCGTGTCCTTCGGGCGAGCATGTCATTGAGAAACTCGCGCGCGTTTGCCGTGGCGCTGGTCACGTCCGCCACGTTCACCGACATCCTCGCCTACTCAATCGCCGTTCCCGTGCTGCCCGATCTGAGCCGCCGCCTGGGCGCCTCGCCGACGACCATCGGCTTGCTGTTCGCGTCGTTCGGCCTGACGCTGCTGACGGTTTCCATCCCGATGGGCGCCGCGTCGGATCGGACCGGCCGCCGGCTGCCGCTGGTGCTCGGCATGCTCGCGCTCGCGGCCTCGACGACGTTGTTTGCGTTCGGGAACAGCCTGCCGGTGCTGTTCGCCGCGCGGCTGGTCCAGGGTGCGGCCGACGCCATCACCTGGGTCGTCGGCTTCGCGCTCCTGGCCGATCTCTACGGCCCGGCCGAGCGCGGCCGCGTGACCGGCATCGTGATGTCGGGCACGAGCTTCTCGTTCATGATCGGTCCGTCCCTGGGCGGCTGGCTGTACGAACTGGGTGGCGCGCGGATGCCGTTCATCGCGCTCGCGATCCTCGCGACCCTGGTCGGCGCCGCATGTCTGTGGCTCGTCGTGCCGCATCGTCACGCGGACCGCGAGATCGTTCCGGTGAGCGCCGTCGTGCGCACGCCGGAGATTGCCGCGTGTGCGACGGCGGTCGTCACCGCATCCGCCACGACTTCGATGTTCGAGCCGGTGCTGGCGCTGCATCTTGCCAGCATGGGCATCGGCCCGGCGCGCACCGGCATCGTCTTCGGCATCGCGGCGGTCGTGACGACGACGCTGCATCCCGTGTTCGGGCGAATGGCGGACCGCTGGGGCGCACGCCGCCTGACGCTGATGGGACTGATGCTCTCGGCGCCCGGCATCGCGCTGCTCGGCCAGACGTGGAGCTTCGAATCGACGATCGTGCTCTACATGATTTCCGCGGCCGCCGTCGCGCTCGTGATCACGCCGTCGCTGGCGTACATGGCGGAGGCGACATCCGAGGCGGGCATCGGATCGTTTGGCGTGGCGTACGGGCTCTACAACATGGCGTGGGGCGCCGGGCTTCTGGGCGGACCGGCGGTCGGTGGGTTTCTCTACGAACGGATCGGCTTCACGGCATTGTCACTCGCATGGGCCCCCCTCCCGATTGCCGTCAGCTGGTTCCTCGGGAGGGCGCAGTCGCCCGAGGTGCAACTGAACGAATCGTTATAACGCCTTCGAGGCCAGCTTCTCAATACGGGTCCACTCGGCGTCGGTGACGGGCATCACCGACAGACGCGAGATTCTCACGAGCGGAAAATCCTTGAAGGCGGTGTCCGCCTTGATCTCGGCCAGCCTGACGCCGCGCGGCAGCTTCTTCACCGGCGCGACGTCCACCACCGCCTGTTTTCCCGTGGTGTCGTCCGGATCCGGATACGCGTCGCCGAGCGCCTTCGCGATGCCGACCACCGACTTTTCGTCGCCGGTGTGATAGTAGAAGATGCGGTCGCCTTTCCTGACCGCATGCAGATGTTTCTGGGCGAGCGGATTCTTCACGCCGCTCCAGATCGTGCGCTTGTCTTTCGCCAGATCATCGAAGCTGTAGTGCGTCGGTTCTTCCTTGAACAGCCAGTTCATGGGACCATTCTAATTTCAGATTTCAGATTGCAGATTTCTAATTTCAGATTTCAGATTGCAGATTTCAGATTTCAGATTGCTGACTTCAGACTTCAGACTTCAGACTTGAAAGTTCAGACTTCAAAGTTGAACATTGAAACTTCCCGATCGCGTCCGCCCGCCCGTCCGTGTATTGTTCGTCGGCATCAACCCGGGGATTCGATCGGCTGCCATCGGCCATCACTTCGCGGGG
>QHWF01000577.1 GCA_003222455.1 Acidobacteriota bacterium | reverse complement strand
CATCGTCATAGCGGGCGAGCACACGGGTGTTCGGTGCGACGTCCAGGGCACGGTAGCGGAAGATGTGAGCCGCGGAGAAGTCGCCGCTGTGAGGCGCCTTGAACACTTCGAACACGGGATGGCTGTAGTCGAGAAAGCCGAGCGACGCACTGCGGCCCGACGTCCGATTGACCGCCTGGCCGAGCGTTCCCGGGAGCAGGCCGGCCTCGGTCGAGGGCCAGGTGGTGCGGTCGCCGGCGACGACGAGCAGCCCGCCACCACGTTCGATGAACCGCTTGAGCGCGCCGGCGCCGGCCGGCGGAAACGGCGTATCGTTGAGCACGACGACCGCCCGTTTGTCGAATGTGGTGGGCGTTGCACGCGAGGTCGACGTCACGTCGATTTGAAAGGCGGGCGTCGTGCCGATCGACAGCGCTTTCGACAGGAACAGGCTCGCGTCGGAGCGTTCGAGTGCGTCGACGATGGCCAGCGCGACCGGCTCGCTGGGCGCGAGCACGAAGTGGAAGGTATTGTCGGCGATCAGCGGATCCGATCCCGCGCGCACGTTGCCGCGCACGTTGCCGGACATCAGCGTAAACGGCGGGAAGACGACAGACGAGGAGGTGTGCGGCAGCACGCTGGTCCGCCTGGTGTCGATCTCGTGACCGTCGACCGACAACGTCACCGGGACGTCGTTCAGCGGCGCGCCGCCTCTATTACTGAGGCCGGCGGTCACCGTAATTCTTTCCTGGCCCGAGAACGCCGCGCGGGCAAACGAGATCGAAGGAACCGAGAGGTTCGTCGTCGAGGCTTCCGCAACCGACGCGGCGCTCAACGTCATGTCTTCGGGAAAATGGGCGTCTTCCGACCCGCTCCAGCCGGTCTTCTGGAAATCGCTGATCAACACCGCTTCGCGCCGCTTCAGCGGCGACTGACCGAGGATGCTCTCGGCGAGCTTCAGCGCCGGCCCGTATCGCGTGGCGCCGGACGTGACCCGTGCGGCGTTAATCGCGGCTTCGAGGCGCGGCTTGTCCGAGGTGGCGCGCATGTTCTCCTCGGCGTTGCGCGAGAACAGGACCAGCGTCGCGCGATCGTCGCGGGAGAGCCGGCGGACCACCTGGCGCGCCGCTTCGCGCGCACGGTCCCAATGGCTTCCGTAGCCCATGCTTGCCGACTGATCGAGGAGAATCACGACTTCGCGGGCACCGCCGGTCGCCGCGATCGCGTCGCCATCTTTCCGCAGGAACGGCCTGGCGAATGCGAGGACAATCAACATGATCGCCGCCGCACGCAGCAGCAGCAGCGCCCAGTGCCGGATCCGGCGGCGCCTCACCGACTGATACGGAATGCGCCGCACGAACATGAGCGACGGGAACTCGACGACGCGCTTCCGCTCGCGCTGAATCAGGTGGATCAGCACCGGAATGGCCAGCGCTCCGAGGCCGATCAGGAACGCCGGTGTCAGAAAAGCCATGAGAGTGGCTGAGGCCAGCGATGAAAGTAGTCCGGTTCATCCACCACGGAGGACACGGAGGACACGGAGGAACAATCCGGTCGGATACCAGGATTCAACCTCCGCGTCCTCTGCGTCCTCAGTGGTAACTCGTTGGCAACTGGAGTCATCCGCATCGTCATCGTACCCGCATCAGCCGTTCGCGGCTCGATAGATAGCTGAACAGCGCGCGATCGAGCGGTTCGGCCGTGTTCAGTAAAGTGTAGTCGATGCGGTGTTCCGAGAACCTCGTGGTCAACGCTTCGATGTGGGTACGAATCATCGCCCGATACTCGTCCCGCAGCGACTGCGGCACGACGGGGATCTGCTCGCCGGTCTCGAGGTCCTGAAAGCTCGACGCATCGTCGTAGCCGAACTCCAGTTCCGCCGGGTCGAGCACGTGAAACACGATCAGATCGTTCCCCAGAAACTTGAGCGGCTTGATCGCTTCGAGAATGGTGTCGGGCTCCTCGTAGAAGTCCGAGATCAGAATCAGGATGCCGCGCCGTTTGAAGTGCTCGGCCATCTTGTTCAGCGGGACGCCGAGGTTGCCGGGCCGCTCGGCCTTCGCACGGTCGAGCGTGTGCAGCGTGATGTTGAAGTGCTTCGCCGACGGCGGCACGTGCGTGACGATGTCGTTGTCGAAGGTGATGACGCCGACGCGATCGCGCTGGCGCTGGGCGAGATAGGCCATGCACGCGGCGGTGAAGCAGCCGTACTCGAGCTTCGGGATGCCCTTGCTCGCGAACTGCATCGAACGCGAGATGTCCATCAGAATCGAGACGTTGGTGTTCGTGTCGGCCTCGTACTGCTTGACGTAGTAGCGATCGGTGCGGGCGTACAGGCGCCAGTCCACACGACGGATGTCGTCGCCGGCCACGTAGCCGCGGTGCTCGGCGAAGTCGATGGACGCGCCGAAGAACGGCGCACGATGCAGGCCGTTGATGAATCCCTCGACGACGGTTCGCGCGAGCAGTTCGAGGTTGCCGATCCGCGACAGGATTTTCGGGTCGACAAAGCGGGCGCCGGGGAGGGCATGGGTTTCCATATTGCGGATTGCGGATTGCGGATTATGGATTATGGATTGCTCATTTTGGATTGCGGAGTCGGCCTTTTCAACCGCAATCCGCAATCCGCAATCCGCAATGGTTACATTCCGCTCTTTGGCGTCGGCACGGCCGACAGCAACTCGTCGATAATCGAATCGGAGCTGACGCCTTCCGATTCGGCGCGGAAATTCGTGAGCACGCGGTGTCGCAGGACCGGGTGCGCCAGCGAGCGGATGTCGTCGAAGCTCACGTGGTAGCGTCCGCTCGTGAGCGCACGCGCTTTGGCGCCGAGCACGAGGTACTGCGCGGCGCGGACGCTGGCGCCGAAGGCGACGTATTTCTTCACCGACTCGGGCGCGCGCCGCGATTTCGGCCGGCTCGTGCGCACGAGGGTCAAGGCGTACCGCATCACCGGCTCCGCCACCGGCACGCGGCGCACGAGGCGCTGGAACGCAATCAGATCGTCGCCGCTCACCGGCCGGGCAAAGTGCGGATCGATGATCGCGGTGGTCGCGCGCACCACCTCGAACTCCTCGTCTTCGGGCGGATGCTCGATCACGATGTGGAACATGAATCGATCGAGCTGCGCTTCAGGCAGCGGATAGGTGCCCTCGAGCTCGATCGGGTTCTGGGTGGCGAACACGAAGAACGGCTCGGCGAGCTCGTACGTCCGTCCCTGGATGGTCACGCGGTGCTCCTGCATCGCTTCGAGCAGCGCCGACTGCGTCTTGGGCGGGGTGCGGTTGATTTCGTCGGCGAGCACGATGTTCGCGAAGATCGGCCCGGGGGCGAACACCATCTGCCGGCGTCCGGTGCCGGCGTCCTCGTTGATGATGTCGGTGCCGGTGATATCGGAGGGCATCAGGTCCGGCGTGAACTGAATGCGATTGAACTTGAGGTCGAGCACCTGGGCCAGCGTCGCAATCAGCAGCGTCTTGGCGAGGCCCGGCACGCCGACGATCAGGCTGTTGCCGCCGACGAAGAGCGTGTTGAGCACGAGCTCCACAACCTCGCTCTGGCCGACGATGCGCTTCTGCAGCTCGGTGATGATCTGCTTGCGGCCGTTGTTCATCTTGTCGGCCAGCGCGATGTCGTCTGTTGATTCGAATTCGGCCGCCCCGGTGCTCACAGAATCCACGTCCGCCCCTTTCCCCGGGCAGGCCTGCCCGTCGACCCGGCTCAGGGCATCCTGAGCATCGTCGGAGGATGAAGGCCTGCGCTATCGATGTCACGCCGCACGCTGCGAGGATCA
>QHWF01000576.1 GCA_003222455.1 Acidobacteriota bacterium | reverse complement strand
CCGGAGTTCGCGGTCGCGACGTTCGAGCAGATTCGGATTGACAAGCTCGAAGGCAAAGCGACGTTCACGGGAACGCTTCTGCTGCACGGACAGCGGAAGGAGATTACCGGAACAGCCGAGCTGCAACAGCGCGACGGCCGGATCCGCGTGCAGGCGCAGTTTCCGATCCGCGTGTCCGAGTTTCAGATTCCCAAACCGACCTACCTGGGCGTCGGCGTCCGCGACGAGATTCAGGTGAAGGTCACGCTGACAGTCTCACCGACGCCGGGTCTCGTCGCCAGCGCGGCGCGATAATCCCGCGCAGGAAGCGTTCGAAGCAGCGGTCAGGCGAGTGGTGAGGCTTGCAGGGGGCTGCCCTGAAAGCCTCGCCCTTGCCGTTGTGACAAGGGTGTCCTTTGCTATCCGCCGTTCGCGCGGGGATCGACGACGCGCAGGACGATCGCCGCGAGTGTCGCCGGACTCTGCATCACCGGCGTCGATGCCCATTGCCCGAACGGCTCGTTGCCGTAAATGAGCATCCCGGTGTGCTGCGACAGATCGTCGTTGTCTCTGACCCCAAGACCTTGACGAATCCGCTCGATGTCCGCGCGCTTGCCGGTGACGAACGTCCAGCCCGGCTTGATCTGGTACTGCTCCGCGTACTGCTTGAGAACCGACGGCGTGTCGTGTTCTGGATCGACGCTGATGGAAATCACAAACATGTCACGGCCCGCATGGTCGCCGAGCGCCTGCTGCACTTTCACCAGGTTCGCCGTGCTTCGAGGGCACAGCGACGTGCAGGTCGTGAACATGAAATTGATCATGACGACCCTGCCCTTCACCAGGTCGTCGTAGAACCGCACCTCCCGGTTATCCTGCGTCCGCAGCCGGACGTTCGGAAAGTGGTTGGCCAACCGGCTGGCCGGGCTGTTCCTCAACGCCGGCCGGCCGATCGGGATGGCCGCAGGCCATCGCAGGCCGAGGCCGATCACCAGCAATGCGGTAGCGCCCAAAAGGACCAGTTTGGGTTTCACCATCTCGTGCTCCAACTGATGTCGTCAGGCCGACGGTTCACGGGACCACGTCGAACCGGACCATCATCGCCATGTCTTCGTGCTCGATGTTGTGGCAATGAGACACGAACGGGCCCGTGAAATCGCGGAATTTCAGGAACACGTCCACACTCTCGCCGCCTCGTAGCAGCACCGTGTCTTTCCGCGCATTGCCGTCCCGCTCGCTGAGGGGTGGCTGTTTGCCGTTGCGACGAATCACGCGTTGGAGCTCGCTATGGATGTGATTTGGATGCCACCACCCGCCCGAGCTGTTCTCGATGTGCCAGAGCTCGGGCTGACCGAGCTTCGGCGTTCCGACGGGCCGTTCGATGTCGATCGGCTCGCCGTTGATGGTGAACACGCCGTGACTGCGATCCATCTTGAACGACCGTCGAACAGCCCGGGAGAGCTCCGCGTCGGTGATCGCGTCGAAGCGGCGCAAGACATTCGGCACCTCCGGCGTGCTGATCGGTGTGCCTTTCAAAACGAACTTCAGCAGCTTCGTTCCCCGCCTGACGACGCCGTCCGGCTTGCGCCCGTTCGACTGCGCCATCCGGTTCTCGATGTAGATCGCCGACTGGCCGTTGAAGATCGGATCGGCAAAGTCGACGACCACTTCAAACCGCTCCGCCATGGAGATCGTGAAGGTTTGGACGTTCCTGATGGGAGCCGCCATGAGGCCCCCTTCGGTGGCAATCATCGTCATCGGGAACGTCTGACCGACGACGTCGTTGGTCAGGTAGATCTGGTAGATGCGGGCATTGGATCCGTTCAGGAAGCGGAGCCGGTATTTGCGTCGCTCGACTTCATGAAACGGCTGGACTACGCCGTTCACCACCATGGTGTCGCCCAGGAACCCGTCCCCATTGAACGGATCGAAGATCAGCGCGCCGCTGGTGTCGAAAATCTTGTCCTGCAGGACGAGCGGTAGATCGTGAGCCCCGCTCGGGAGCCTGAGGCCGGTGGTCTCGTCACCGGTGTCGAGATCATCGAATACCGGAACGACGTTCGCGAGGCCCCGGTACACGTTGGTGCGGGTGAAATCGAGGATGTGATCGTGGAACCAGAGGAAGGACGGCCGCTCGTCCCTCGTGGGCCGAATCGGCGAGCGGCCAGCCTCGAAGTCCTGGAGACCGACATCCGTCAGAGGATACATGTAGTCGAAGAAGTGCGGGGCTTCGCCCGAGGGACAGACTCCGCGGATCGGTTTTTCGCCGGACCGACAGCAAACCATGCCCTGGGGACAAATCACGACATGCCCGGGAAAATCGGCCGGTCTGTGTGTGATATCGGCGGGGAACCCGTCCGCTGGCGCGGGCTGGTGGCCGCCGTGAAAATGGGCCGTCAGCGTCGGGTGACCGAAGTCCCGCAGCGCGGTGGTGAGAAAGTTATGGTGGCGGACGAGGAAGCCGTGTCCAGATGGCTGACCGATCACAACCGGGGGGAACTGGAAAGTGATGAGTTGCTGGTTCGTCGATGCTGGTGGGTTGTTCTTGTCCACGTAGGCCCACACCGAGGTCAGGGGAAGTTTTTTATGGAACTTGACCTCGCGCTCGACAGCGGCGATCTCGAAGTACCGGGTTCCCGTCCCGATGTAGGGACGGGCGTACGGCGTAATGGTTGCTGGAGCAAACGGGGTGTGGACCTCCGTCAGCACCTCAAATTTCGGCAGCTCATCGACAAAGGGCGTCAGCCTTGGGCTGCTGCCCTGGTTGTCTTTGAAGAACGATGACACACGACCGAAGCCACCGCCGGGGGGCAGCAGCACGAAGCCGCCACTGCCGAGAATACCCAGTTTGATTAAGTCGCGTCGAGTCACCATCCGCCCCCTTTCGTAAATCCTCTGTCAGAGGCGTGAGAGACAACGAAAACAGACCGCGTCCTCCTGCGAAAAGTGACCTCCTTCCCCTAACCGAACGCCCTCTTCGATCGGGCCGTCGAAGATGCCGACATCCGCGAAGGGATACGCGTAGTCGTGATAGCCGCCAACGGGAATCGTGACCACGAACCGCCTGCATCGATGCCGTCAGACCCGAGTGCCTCAACCTCCTCGTGAGGCGCCCAACGACGCGCCACTTCAAAATCTCCTGGCAACAACACCGTCACCGCGAAAACATCGTTGGGCTCTCGTGAGATATAGAGGTGTGAAGAGGTGGTGAAGACGTGGTGAAGACGTGTGAAGGGTGCGCGGCCGACCTGGAAAGCTCATCCGGCTAGCCCGGCCGTATGCTATACGTGTACGTGTCGCCGTGACGTAATGTTTATGTCAAATTGAGATAATTTTTGTGTCAAAATAGCGCCGCCCGGCGCGTGGAACTTTCAAGAGACCCGGCCATTTCGGAGAGGTGTCCACCGATCTCTGGGAGCCCGTCTGAGTGATGCCTCACGGGCTCCTAGTAGCCGCGCTTCGCGCGGGAGGACATGCGAATTCGGGCCGTTTTTCGCCGGCGTAGCCGGCGTACTAGGAGCGTGTTCGGACACGCCCCTAGCGCGGGTAGGTAGAGCGGCGGGGTCGCCGCCGCGCCTTTTCCAGCGCGATGGGTAGAGCGGCCGACGTCGCCGCAACGCGTTTTCCAGCGGCGCGGTGGAGCGGCCGGGGTCAGCCGCAACACGTTTTCCAGCGCGGTGGAGTGGAGCGGCCGGAGTCCTGCCGCGCGTTTGCCAGCGCGCTGGCGTGCAGCGGGGATGCACCGCCGGCCGAATGCAGCCGGACTTTCA
>QHWF01000575.1 GCA_003222455.1 Acidobacteriota bacterium | reverse complement strand
ATTTTCCAGAGCGACTGCTTTCAGCAGCACCTGGGGTCAACAAACATAGTTTGATTTTGTCTTCTTCGTGTCTTCGTGTCTTCGTGGCCAGTAATGCCGCTGATTTTCCCGATGCGGCTGAAAGCAGTCAGGATTCTGGTCTGTCGCGTCGCTGATTACCCCCGATGCGCCTGAAAGCTCCCCTGTTGAACGCGATCGTAGACGCGGAGATGGCCGCGCGCGCGGGGTGGCCGCTCATCGATCTCGCGGCGGCGTACCTGAATGGCGGCGCAACGTTCCTGCAGCTCCGGGCAAAGGGCATGGCCTCGGGGCCGTTTCTCGAAACGGCGGACGCGATCGCGGCGCTCACGCGCGCGGCGGGCGGGATCCTCATTGTGAACGATCGCGCCGACATCGCGCGGCTCGCGGACGCGCATGGCGTGCACGTCGGCCAGGACGATCTCGCGCCCGGAGCCGTGCGATCGATTGTCGGGCCGGCGCGGCTGGTTGGTGTATCGACACACACGGCGGGTCAGCTGGAAGCGGCGCTTCGCGAGCCGGTCGATTACGTGGCCATTGGCCCCGTGTTCTCGACGGCGACGAAGGACACCGGGTATGCGGCCATCGGCCTCGACCGCGTGCGCGCGGCGGCGAGGGCGGCGCGCGCAGCCGGGCTGCCGCTGGTCGCCATCGGCGGCATGACGCTCGAGCGAGCGGGGGCGGTCATCGACAGCGGCGCCGCGTCGGTCGCGGTGATCGGCGACCTGCTCTCGACCGGCAACCCTGAAGCGCGCGTCCGGGAATATCTGATGCGGCTCGGCAACAGCTCGAGCGCGGCTAGGAGGGCGTCCGACTAACTGACGCTGCCTTGAACGCAAAGGCCGCGAAGGCCGCTAAGAAACTATTGATTTTCTTTGCGTCCTTTGCGGCCTCTGCGTTCGATCGTGACTTTCGCTCTAAGGCATCCAGCTGATCAGACGGGCCGCAGGGGTATAATCGGCACCACTCCCTTTCCTTTCATGTTGAGGATTTTTCATGTCGATTTTCGCGACGAAATCGATTGAACAGCTGAAGGCTGAGGCCGCAGTCAGCGGTGAGCATTCGCTCAGACGAGTCCTCGGGCCGATCAACCTCGTCACGCTCGGCATCGGCGCCATCATCGGCACCGGCATCTTCGTGCTCACCGGCGAAGCGGCTGCGCAGCACGCGGGCCCCGCCATCGTGCTGTCGATGCTGCTGGCGGGCTTCGCCAGCGCGCTCGCGGGCCTGTGCTATTCCGAGTTCGCGTCAACCGTTCCAATCGCCGGCTCGGCGTACACCTATGGGTACGCGACGCTCGGTGAATTCGTCGCCTGGATCATCGGATGGGACTTGATCCTCGAATACGCGCTCGGGGCGGCGACAGTCGCCGTCGGCTGGTCGGGCCACCTCACGAGTTTCCTCCACGATTTCGTCGGCGTCGCTTTTCCGGCCCAGTTCGCGGCCGCGCCTGGCACGCTCGTGCAGACGTCGGCAGGATCGGTGACTGCCGTCTTCAACCTCCCCGCGGTCATCATCACCGTGCTGGTCACGATTCTGATCGTGATCGGCGTGAAGGAGTCGGCGAACGTCAACACCGGGATCGTGATCGTCAAGGTCGCGGTCGTGCTGGTCGTCATCGTCGGCGGTGCGGCGTACGTCAACACCGCGAACTGGCATCCGTTCATTCCGGAAAACGCCGGGCCGTTCGGCGAGTACGGCTACAGCGGCATCCTTCGCGGCGCCGGCGTGATCTTCTTCGCGTACATCGGCTTCGATGCCGTCTCGGTCGCCGCGCAGGAAGCCAGGAATCCGCAGAAGGACATGCCGGTCGGCATTCTCGGCTCGCTGGTGGTCTGCACGATCCTCTACGTCGCGGTTTCGCTGGTGATGGTTGGTCTCGTGCCGTACCAGGCAATGAAGGGTTCGCCGGCGCCGATGGTGGTGGCGATTCGCGCCGCAGAACAAGCGTCGGGCGGCAGCCCGGTGCTGCACGCGATGACGATGCTCGTCGAGCTCGGCGCGATCGCAGGGCTGAGCTCCGTCATGGTCGTCATGATGATGGCGCAGCCGCGCATCTTCTACTCCATGGCGAACGATGGATTGCTGCCGCCGTTCGCGAAGAAGATTCACCCGAAATTCCGGACGCCGCACATCACGAGCATCATCACCGGCGTCGCGGTGGCAATTGCCGCCGGCTTCACGCCGATCGGCATTCTCGGAGAGATGGTGAGCATCGGAACGCTGATGGCGTTCGTCATCGTGTCGCTCGGCATCATCTTCCTGCGGTATCAGCGGCCCGAGCTCGAGCGTCCGTTCAAGACGCCATGGGTGCCGTTCGTTCCCGCTCTGTCGGCGCTCGTCAGCCTCGGTCTGATGGCGGGATTGCCCGGCGCGACCTGGCTGCGACTGATCATCTGGATGACGTTGGGGATTGCGCTGTATTTCGCGTACGGCTTCACACACAGCGAAGTGCGGAAGCGGGACGAAACGCTTGCGGCAGCGGGCGGCACGCGCAGGCGCTGACGCCGCGGCACTGGCGGGGCGCAGAGGTGACCATTGGCTGCGGGCGCAGGGCCCGGGGTTTGCGGTGGCCCTTCTCGTGTCGATTACCGCCGGCGGCACGATTGGCTACATGCTGATCGAACGGTGGAGCCCATGGGACGCGTTCTACATGACGGTCATCACCGTCACCACCGTCGGCTACCGCGAAGTGCACGACCTGTCACGAGCCGGCCAGGTGTTCACGGTCCTGCTCCTGATTGGGGGCGTCGGCGCGGCGCTCTACACGTTCACGCTGCTGGCCACGGTCGTCGTCGAAGGCGGGCTGCCCAAGGGCCTCGAGCGGCGGCGTCATCAACGCATGCTGGAAGGCATCAAGGATCATTTTATCGTCTGCGGTTATGGCCGCATCGGCAGCATCGTCGCGGAGCGACTGCTGCGCCAGCGTGTGCCGGTCGTCGTCGTCGAGCGCGACCCGGAACGGTTGCACGCAGCGATTGAGCACGGTGCGCTCGCCGTGGACGGGGACGCAAGCCGAGAAGAGGTGCTGAAGCGCGTCGGCATCGAGAGGGCGCGTGGGCTGATTGCCGTGGTCGGCACCGATGCCGAGAACGTCTACGCGGTCTTGAGCGCGCGAGTGCTGCGGCCCGATCTGTTCATCGTGGGCCGTGCCGAAACCGAAGATGCCACGATCAAGTTGAAACGCGCAGGCGCGGACCGTGTCATCTCGCCCTACCAGATTGGTGCGGTTCAGATTGCCCAGACCGCGCTCCGTCCCGCGGTGGTGGACTTCGTCGAGCTCGCGACCAGTACTGACAACCTCGAGCTCGCGATGGAAGAGATTCCCATCGCCGCCAGTTCGGTGCTGGCGAACCAGTCGATCATCGAGGCCAACCTGCGGCAACGGTACGGCGTGATCGTGGTCGGTATTCAACGTCACGATCGACGGATGGAATTCA
>QHWF01000574.1 GCA_003222455.1 Acidobacteriota bacterium | reverse complement strand
CTGGAGCGGGAGTGCCAAGGTTTCGCAACCAAAGAGGCTCCGATTGCGCAGGATCGTCGGCGTCAAATGCGTACACGGTGTTTCCCATGGACGCCACGAACATGACGTTGTGGCGTTGGCCAGCAATGTTGAGATTCGGAACGATCAAGGGAAGAGCGTAGATGCTGTCGTCCACTCTCCTCGAAAAGAGCTTGCCGAAGTGGGTAGCGTCCACGTTGGACGGATTGAGCAGCCACTCCTGAAGGTTGGCCCCGGTACGTCCGTAGTCGTACTGTGACATCGGCACAGTAACCTGCGCGCTGACCGACACAGGTACCGCACAGATCATTGCAAGCCAGCATGACAGGGTTCGCATATGGTGAGTGGGGACGTGCGTGATGCGAATCACAGTCGAAACAACCTTTCGGCATTCTCGTAGAGCAGCTTTCGCTCGATCTCCCGGTTCGCCGCCAGGCGGCGGATGGCAGCAATGGTCTGGGCGCCGATACAGTTCGGTCCGCCCCCGTCGCGATCATTGCAGTCGCTGCCGAACAGCAGCTTGTTGCGGTGCCGCGTCAGGAAATCGTGCGTGAAATCCTCGTCGCGCGTCAACGCGTTGAGTCCTGACCCGGCGGAGAGATCCCCGTACATATTGGGATAGTCGCTCAGGTAACGGTCGGTCAGGCCACCGGGTGTGACTGGGCCTTTCGGATAGAGCACGGTCTGATCGGTGTGGTTCCGATCGATGTTCGCCCACCAGGTCTGTGCGTGTCCGAGGAACTTCACTCCGGGAAACTTCTCGAGCATCTTGTGGAAGCGCTCGAAACCGTAGTTGTACATCTTGAACTGCCAGTGCATCAGTACGGGTACGTCGTACGCCCGGGCGAGCGCGTAGATCTTCTGCATCTCCGGCGAGTCGCATTCCACGCCGAACTTCTGTTCGGCAATCACCACGGCGCCGCGCTTCAAGTAGCGTTCGATCTCCCGTGTCGCGCCGTCGAGATCGGGCACGTCGTTCGCGCCAAACAGAAACGCCTGACGACGCGCCTGAACGAACTGATAGCACGCTTCGTTCCCCAGCGCCTCCGCCTGCAGGCCATTCGCCAGGCCGTCATGCGTGGAGGGGCCTGTCGCGCGCCGGCCGGCAGGCAGCAGAATCGTCCTCGTCGCGCCGATAGCGCGCTGGTGCGCGAGCAGCACGTCGTCGGGACGGCCGCTGTAGCCGAGATGTTGGTGGATGTCTATAATCGGCTCGCCTGACGCGGGCTCCGCAGCTTGCCCTGAGCCGGTCGACCCTCGACGTTGCTTGGGTCGACCCTGAGGTTCTCGAAGGGTCGAATGGGCCGCGTAGCCGCGCGTGGTTACGCTCAGTAGCGCGAGAGCGGAGCTGGTCAGGAACTCCCGACGTTTCACCGTGGACATTCTGCATGAATGAGGCATCTTCCGCTACGGTGGTCCGCACGAAAATCCACGCAAGTGCTCTCCTCGCCGCAGCCGCCGTGCTCACCGGACACGGCGAGCAGACTTCGCCGTCCCAGCGCCCATGGCCGCCGGGCGTGCAGGAAGTCTCGAACGAATCACCCGCGCTGTCGCCGGCAGAGGCGCTGAAGACCTTCTACCTGCCGCCGGGCTATTCCATCGAGCTCGTCGCGAGCGAGCCGCTCGTCCAGGATCCGGTTGCGATCGACTGGGATCCCGACGGACGACTCTGGGTGGTCGAGATGTCCGGCTACATGCGAAACGTTACCGGGGCCAACGAGCGCGACCCCGTCGGTCGCGTGGTCGTGCTGGAGGACGAGAACGGCGACGGCAGGATGGACAAGCGGACGGTCTTCGCGGACGGCCTGGTATTGGCGCGGGCCGTCAAGGTCCTCGATCGTGGTGTGCTGGTGGGTGAGCCACCCAACGCCTGGCTGATGCGCGATACGAATGGCGATCGGCGCATGGACACCAAAGAGCTCGTGACCAACCAGTACGGCCGGTTGGACTCGGATCCCCAGAACAACGCGAACGAGTTCCATTGGGGGCTCGACAACTGGATGCACGTCGCGGCGCAGGACATCGGGCTGCGGCTGAAGAACGGTGCCTTCGAGGTGCGCCGCACGCTGCGCCGCGGCCAGTGGGGCGTGGCCGAGGACGATGCGGGCCGCATCTACCGCAACACGAACGAGTCGGCGCTGCACGTGGATCTCGTGCCGGCGGCCTATTTTGCGCGCAATCCGAATCTGCTCCG
>QHWF01000626.1 GCA_003222455.1 Acidobacteriota bacterium | reverse complement strand
CTGTGCCCGCTGTGCTACCTCTCGTCGCCCGACGCGGCGGCCATCTATCGGGCTTCCGGAAGGCAGCCCGGCCGCGCGCCGGCGCCCGCTATCGGTGATCCACCGGAGGCCGCCAACATGCGCCTCGTCGGCGTCAACGACCTTCAAGGTCGCAGCGCCTACCAGCCCACAATACACAAGCAGGGCGATCGCTGGATTGCCTACATCGGCCATCACGGCGGGACCGACGCGATTCCCCGACCGATCGACTCGCTCACCGGTCAGCCGGAGTTCAACGGGACCTCGATCCTCGACGTCACCGATCCCGCACGGCCTCGGTACCTGTTTCACATCCCCGGTCAGCCTGGCCGCTACGAATCCGGCGGCGCCCAGATGACGCGTGTGTGCGACGGATCGATGTTGCCGAGAGCCGATCGCAATGCAGTCTACCTGCTGCGCACCTTCGGAACGGAGGCGCACGAGATCTGGAACGTCACCGTGCCCGAGTCGCCGAAACTGATCAAGCGACTCCCCGGTCTCAGAGACACGCACAAGAGCTGGTGGGAATGCGACACCGGAATTGCCTACCTCGTGTCCGGCGTTCCCGGATGGCGCGCGCGCCGCATGACCCAGGTCTACGATCTGAGCGACCCGACGGCTCCAGTCAAGATCCGGGACTTCGGCCTCCCAGGCCAGGAGCCGGGTTCGACCGATCCGGTGCCGACCGACCTGCACGGGCCGATCTCGATGGGCCCGCAAAGCAATCGCATTTATTTTGGCTACGGCACCGGGAAGGGCGGCATCCTCCAGATCGTCGATCGCGAGAAACTCCTGAAAGGCGGACGCGAGCCGACGGCGTCGAACCTGCGCGATGCGGAAGTCGGGCGGCTCGAAATCTCGTCGCTCAACGGCGTGCACACGGCGTTTCCGCTGGGCCGGATGAAGGTCGCGGAGTTTGCCCGCGACAAGGTCGGCAGCGATCGCGAGTTCGTGATGATCGTGGACGAGTCGGTGGCCAACGAATGTCAGGAGCCGCGCCAGATGGTATGGTTCGCGGACGTGACGGTGGAAGCAAGGCCGATGGTCGTGTCGAGCTATACCGTCGCCGAGTCGAGCGGAGGCTTCTGCGAGCGTGGCGGACGCTTCGGCTCGCATTCATCGAATGAGAGCATGGCTCCGGTGTTCTATCAGAAGCTGGCCTTCATCGCCTTCTTCAATGCCGGCGTGCGGGCCGTGGACGTCCGCGACCCGTATCATCCCCGAGAGGTCGGTTACTTCATTCCGGGCATCACGAGGGCGACCGACCAGCGGTGCATCACGGTCGATGGCCGGCAACGGTGCAAGACCGCGATCCAGACGAACAACGTCGAAACCGACGAGCGCGGGTACATCTACATCGTCGACCGCGCAAACACCGGTCTCCACATCCTCGAGCTGACCGGCGAGGCGCGTCAGATCGCCGGCCTGCGCTGAAGGGGAGCCGGCCGAGGCGGTCGAAGGCGCGATCGGATCCATTCCGCTCCTGCGGATCGCCGGCGCTGCCGCCGGCGAGGAAAGGAACGAAATCAATCGCCTCGCCATGTCCGGTTGCTTCGCGGTCGCGACGATGCCGGCGGAAAACACGGTTACACGTTGCGCCTCCGGCGGCAGTGGTCCCACGATGTCGATACCCTTGACCGGACGGAGCTCGCTGATTTGCTGAAATCCGATCTCCGCCTCGCCGCGCGCCACAACGGCGCCGACCGGCTCGCTCTCGATTTTTCGGCTCTTCGCGGCGATCTGGTCCGCGATCCCGAGGCGGGGAAAGAGTTCCGTCGACAGGTAGACGCCGCTCGCGCTCGACGAGTACGCGATTGATTTCGCGCGCAGGAGCGCCCGCTTGAGCGCGTCGACCGAGCTGATATCCGGCCTCGGCGCGCCGGCGCGAACGGCCAACCCGATCGTCGACCGCGCCAGATCCACGCGGTTGTTCGCGATGACGGTGCCCTGTTTGATGAGCTCGTCCAGCGCCGGGGCGGCCATGATCACGACGTCCGCGGGCTCGCCGCGCCGCAGGCGATTTGGAATCGTATCCGGCGAACTTCCCATCGACCCGCCGTACGTTGTGACAATCTTGCTGCCGGTCGAACGCTCGAACACCGGCGAGAGCTCGGTGAAGGCGGCGGTGAACGCGCCCGACATCAGCACGCGGATCTCCGGGACGTCTGCCCAGGCCGCCCCGGACAGAAGACCGGCGGCCACGACCGCCGTGCAGCCTAGCGTCATCATGTTCCGCATCGCGAGGTCAGTGCGGTCAAGGTCCAGTTCGGCGCGCAGCGACAGACGTCGTTCTTTGAATACTGCCGCTGCGATCTGGTTCATGATCACATAATCCGCAGGCGCAACAAACTAGATCCGGGGGGCTTCGCCCCCGCGGACCCCCCATGCCTTCGCTCGCGGTGCCCCCGTTGCCCCGCTCCGCTCCGGGCCAGAATCGTGATCGAGCGGCCGATTCTAGCAGCCCGTGGTGAAAGTCCAGCGTGGCACCGAGGGCGGCGATGCGCCCGGACGTTCCACCCCACGGCGCATAGTCCGCGCCGTGGGGACCCCGGTGGAGCGGCGCGACGAGCGCAGAGCGGGGCCCCCACCGTGCGTCTTGTGCACGGTGGGGTGCAATACCGGGAGTATTTGAACGAGGAGCAACGCAGCCAGACCCGGGGCCCCCAACGCGGCAGCCGCGTTGGGGTGGAGGAGGGATGCAGCGCCGGCCGAATGCAGCTGGAGTTTCACCACGGGCTGCTAGCCGTTCAATCCGTACCGCGTGCCTTCTGTCGACGATTCGACGGCGAGATCAATGTTGGCGAGATCAATTGACCGGCCCGACCGTCGGGGACTAGCAGGCTGCTGAAAAACGCAGCCTGAAGTGAAAAGTTAAAACAGAAAAGTCAAAAGCAGGCGGAAAATCGCACTTTTCTGTTTTAGCTTTTCAGTTTTAACTTCAGGTCGGCGCCTTTTTCAGCGACCTGCTAGACTCCGGCCCCGAACCCTACTATCGACGGAGCGGTCACATGATGAAAATCAATCCGAAGATCGTGGCCTTTCCCGCCCTGCTGGCCGGCGTCGCCGTCTTCATCTCCTACATGGGCAGTGGCACCCAGGCGCAGACCGCGCCCCGCTACAAATTCGATCCGGACTGGCCCAAACCGCTGCCGAACAAATGGAAGATGGGAGGCGTCACCGGCTTGGCCGTCGACAAAGACGACAACGTCTGGGTGCTCAACCGCCCGAACGACCTGACGGATATCGAGCTCCATGCCGAGCTCACTCCCCCGACCGCAGACTGCTGCGTCCGGCCTCCATCGATGATCCACATCGACAAGAACGGCAACGTCATCGGATCGTTCGACGCACCGCAGGGGCACGGCATGGGTGTCGACAGTAAAGGATTCGTCTACATCGGGCAGGACACCGTCCGCAAATATGATCCGAAGACTGGCAAGGTTGTCGGCGAAGTGCCTCGGACACCGGAACGGGAGGGCGGCGGTGGAGGCGGCGGACGTGGTGAAGCCGCCCACGTTCCAGGACGCGGGAGCGCCGGCCCCGTTGCGGGATTCTTGACACCGACCGGCGGGCGCGGCCGCGGCACAGGTGATGGGGCCGCTCGTGGGTCAGCCGCCGCAGCCTTCCGTGCCAAATATCCCCCCTCGACCCCGATGATCGTGGGAGGCATCGAAGAGATTCGGCTCGACGAAGCCGCCAACGAAATGTACGTCGCCGACAGCTACCTGGGCGGACGCGTGATGGTCTTCGACATGACGACGTTTGCGTTCAAACGA
>QHWF01000625.1 GCA_003222455.1 Acidobacteriota bacterium | reverse complement strand
GCCTTCATGTCGCCGGCGCCAACGACCTTGCCGTCTTTGTCGAAGGCAATCTGTCCGGCGATGTAGACGGTCTTCACCGGCCCGGTCACTTCGACGATGTGCGTGTAACCGGTCGGCTTGGAGAGCGTGGGCGGGTTGGTGCGCTTCACGGGCGGCGTGCCTCCCTGAGCGGACGCCAGAACCGGAAGGAGCACGATGAACACGGTGATGATGGTTCGCATGTCACGTCTTTCTCCATCACGCGTCGGAGGCCCCGACGCTCGGCCGCCTGGTAACGACCAACGACTAACGACTGTCGCCCCTCCCCCTCCCACTTGACCTGCCCGTCCCGCCGCTCCGGCCTTTTGCCGGGGGCGCGGGCCGGTACTCGATCATGACGTTGCTGACGTCGGCGATGGGCCGGTCGGCCTGCGTGTAAGTCCGGGAATCGAATATGTTCGAGTCGTCGAGCCGTTCGACGGTCAGCTTTTCACCGAGGACGCTGACGGCTTCCTCCGCTTCGGGCACCGAGATGGTGACCGGCTCGCTTCCTGTGGGCGCCACCGCCTTGACGCCGCCGCCGGCGCCCCCGCCGACACGATCGACGAGGTCCGCGGCGGTGCGAAACTCGTTCTGCACGACCGCCCGGCTGATCAACGTGTTGTCGAGCGCGAGCACACCAATCGTCGCCGTATATCGCGCGTAGGCGCGCTTCGCCTTGACCTGCTCTTCAGAATACAGATGACGATTGTGGAGGTTGAACGACAGCGTCACCGGGCCGCGGTGCGGCGGGAACCTGATAATGACGCCTGCCGCCGGGTCGCGTCCGGTGCTGATCTCGCAAAACGCTGCCTTTGTCTTCACGCCGACACCGAGCGGCGTCGGACATGTCATATCGGGTGCTTCCTTTTTCAGCGGGACTGGCGGCGGGGCCGCAGGTTTGCGCTGCGGCCTGCGGGTCTGCGCAAACACGGGGGCAGCGATCGCGGCGGCCATGACGATTGCAGCAAGGGGACGCATGTCCCAGTGTAGCAGGCCTGCCCTTGCACCTTGGAACGCCAAGGCCCAGCCTTCGCTCGACGGACATCGAGCGAACTACGGCCTGGCTGGCGCGAAGGCCGCAAACGAAATACGGTCTTCCTTTGCGTCCTTTGCGGCCTCTGCGTTCGATCGTGACGTTTCGCTGGTACGGCCCTTCACATCGCGGGTCAATGACTCGTCGTCGCCGACGGCTTCAAATGCGAGGCGAAGAACTCGTCCACGCGGTGCCAGGCGTCGCGCAGCACGTGCTCGCGCGTGAAGTAATGGAATTCGCCCGGGTACGTCATGAAGGACACGAGATCGCCTTTTCGTTGCTTCAACAGCTCATCAATCAGCCGGACCGAGTGCAGATACGGGACATTCACGTCGGACGTGCCGTGAAGCACCAGCAGCGGACGCTCCAGTCGATCGACATGCGACAACGGCGACGCCTGCGCGTACACCTCGGGATGCTGTTCGGGCGTGCCGATGCGGCTGGTGGTCCAGCCCCCGTGATACGGATCCTCGTAATACATCGCATAGTCCGCAACGCCCGCGACATCTACGGCCGCACGAAACAGTTTCGGCTGATCGGTGACCGCGATCAAAGTGAAGAACCCGCCGTAGCTCAGTCCCCAGACGCCGAGCCGATCGCCGTCGACGTACGGCAGCGTCTGCAAATACGTAGCGGCCATCCATGCGTCCCTGGCATCCTTGCCCCCGACGTCCATATAGACGCCTTCGCGCCAGACGCGGCCGTAACCGATGCTGCCGCGATAGTCGGGCGCGATCACCACGTATCCCTGCTGCAGCAAGTACTGATGGAAGCTGTAGTAGACGGCATAATTCCGCTGCACGTGCCAGCCGTCGTAGTTCTGGTTCACGCCGTCGCCGTGGATCCACACGATGGCCGGATGCTTCCTGGATCGATCCAGGTTCTTCGGCACGAACAGCCAGGCGGGTACCGGCTGGCCGTCGGGACCGGGATAGTGCACCATCTCCGGCTCCACGAACTGCGAGCGATCGATCGCCGCCGGCATCGAGGCGGTGAGCCGGATCGGCCGTGCACCCGGCTTCGCGTCGATCGTCCACAAATCGGCGGAGCTCGACGGATCGGTGTGCTGATACACGAGCCGCGTCCCGTCCGGCGACCAGATCGGGGCGATGTTGGTGCCGCGTCCGCTCGTCAGCGGTGCAATCGTGGCGCGTGACGGAGTCCCATTCAACGTCGCGACGTACAGATGCCGGGTGCCGTATCGACCCGGCTCGTTGGCATCGAACGCGATGCGCGCGCTGTCGGGCGACCAGGCCGGACGCCACGCTTCGAATCGGCCTTTCGTGATCTGAATCGCGTCACCGCCGGCCGCCGGCATCACGTACAGGTGATCCCACCCGTCGCGGTCGCTGAGAAACGCAATCCACTTCCCGTCAGGCGAGGGCTGCGCACCGGCGCCGGCGTCGCCGGTCATGCTCCAGAACTTCTCTTCAACGTCTTCGTGAAGCACCTTCGCCTCTCCGCTGGCGACGTCGACGAGCGAGGTCGTCCGCCGCTTGAAATCAGGCGACGTGCGATCGACGAGAAGGTGCCGCGCGTCGAGCCAGCGCCGCGGGCCGAACCCGCCGCGTCCGGCGGACAGCGGCCTGGGAACACCCGCCGCGGCGGCCGGCACCACCAGCGTGTCGCCTGGAACGGTTTCGGTAATCGTGTAGATGATCTTGGATCCTGAGTAGGCCGGCGTCTGCTCGTGGCGAATGGTGTGCGTGCCCGCGGTCACCACCAGAGACTGGCCGTCCGGCGACCAACTGATCCCGGTCATCGCCTTGTCCTGTCGTGTGACGAGGGCTTCGTGACCATTAGAAAGGTTGCGCACCCAGAGCTCGGTGCGGGCGGCGCCGGCCCGCGGATCGTTCAGGGGGCGCGAGCCCGATCCACCGGGAGATGCGGATTCGGACGTCTCGCGCACGTAGGCGACCCGAGTGCCGTCAGGCGATGCCACGATGTTCGACTCCGCTTGCGGAGTGGTCCAGACCGGCGACGCCGCGCCGCCATCGATGGGCACACGCCACAAATCACCGTTTTTCGGGATCATCAACGCACGCCCATCCGCGCTCCAGAAGGCGCCCGCGAGCTGTGAACCGGCGTCCTTCAACTCGCGCGGCGCCGCCGCGGCTGCCAGACCGTCCGCAATATACACGCCCGACACGCCGGCGCGGTCCCAGACGAACGCGACATGCCGGCCGTCTGGCGCCCACATCGGAGTCGACGGGTGACGGATATCGATCAGTTGCTCGATGGTGAGCCCTCCGCTTGCGGACGTCGGTGGGATGGACGTCAGCATGAAGATCACGCCGCCGGAGGCCACGAGTAAGGCTGTGATCATGAGCACACGTTTCATACATGCTCCTGTCGTTGTCGTCACGGTCGAACGCAAAGGTCGCAAAGGACGCAAAGAAAACAGTGTATCTCAGCGGCCTTCGCGGCCTTTGCGTTCCACGGCGGCTCAGTGAGTCGGCTCCCTCGCCGCATCCAACACCTCAGATCGAACGCCTCGAATCCAACAATTCGGAGCGGTGTTCCCGGATCCGGTCCATTATCGACAAACAGCGTAGCAGCGGTATCAGCCCTTTGATACAGTTTCCTGCCTAGAGCGACCGCCACGATCGAACGCAAAGGCCGCAAAGGACGCAAAGAAGAACAGTATTTCTTAGCGGCCTTCGCGGCCTCTGCGTTCCCCGGCGGCGTCGGTTAGTGGAGACGCTGCTGGCGCATTCAACGTCATTGATCATTTGGTGGCTGAG
>QHWF01000624.1:1965-5764 GCA_003222455.1 Acidobacteriota bacterium | reverse complement strand
CAGGTCCGTCACGTCCAGGCTCACCACGACCTTCGGTGGCTTGCCGAGCCACCCACGGGCCGTCGAGCGAGGGACTCCGCGATCCGTGGCGATGGTCACGTCCCCGGTGCGTTGGACGAGATTCCGAAGCCGGTGGTCGTAGCGGTGCTAGGGCGGGCCGTGGTCGGCATGGATATGATCATCAGCCGTTTCCTCATGCCGCTCAACTCCTCGAGGACGATGGGGAGCGTCCGCCGTGGTGACGACAACTCGCGCGGGAAAGTGCAGAATGTCCGTGGGGACAGCTCGACGCCTCGTCAAACCCGCGGATGAACGCTCGCGCGGCTGCCGTCAGCTCGGGCGCCCGCGCCCATCCGCCCGCTGACTTCCCGCCGTAACGAATTTGTGTGCGCTGTAACGAAGGATCCAGATCGCCGCCGCGAGCGCGACGACCGTGGCGGCAATGAGCCCCAGTTCCACCAACGTGTTGTGGAATTGTTCGGCGTGCGCTTCCTGCTCGGTCGAGGTGGCGGTGATCACAAGCATGCGTCGAATGCCGGCGATCATGCCGATGACTAGGAAGGGCTCGGCGTTGAGCGTGTGCGACTCGAGTGAGATCGCGACCGTGTAGACGATCTCCATGGTCATCATGACCAACAATACCGTGTTCAGGATCCCGATCGACCGGCGCTCGATCTCTTCCGGCCCCCGGTGAACCGCCTCGTTCAGGTCGTGCATGCCGGAATACAGCAAGAGCACGGCGATCAACACGAGCGCCGTGCCAATGAGCACGAGCACCACGCTCTCCGACGTGCCGAGTGTCTGTGCGGCGTGTGAAGTCCAGAGCTTGGACGCTCTCGGGCCGTTGTGCTTGTCGTCGCTCATCGTTCCCCTCGCTTATGAATTTCCACGACGGTCACACTACCGCGATGTCTGCTTCATTTGCCATGGGTTCGGTTCCTCCGCTGCTACGTTAACCCGTATGGTGAGCAGGTCAACGATTCCTTTCATGGAACTGCCCAGGGGACAAGCTGCTACGGCGTCAGCGTGCAGGCCACGAGATCCCCGAGCGTCTTTTGGGTCTGCGTCCGATCTGTCCTGCACCGACATGACCGTCTCGGTTGGGAAGGCCGACGCCTTCATCCAGGTGGAATTTCCGGACCGGGCCGAGGGTTCATTGAGTGTAGCGTTCGAAGACGAAATCGCTGGTCCGCGAAGCCGAGAGCTGAGGATCGGCGGTCAGCTTCGAACGGATAGAACATACAGGTTCTAAGATGACCGCCTGGCAGCAGTGGCTCGACCACCCAGAGAAGTCCCGGGCGCGCAACGCCTTTTTCCAGACGCACTTGTGGGTAGGGGCGGTCACCGCCGCGTACATCCTCGTGATGAGCGCATCTGGCAGCCTGATTGTCTTTCGCAACGAGCTATCCGGCAAGGTCTCCGTCGAGTGGCTCGTTGATCTGCACGAGAATTGGCTAGCGGGACCGACTGGCCGCTGGGTCAACGGGATCGGCGCAATTTGCCTTCTGCTGCTTTGCCTGACGGGAGCGGTGATCTGGTGGCCGGGCACCAAACATTGGCGCCGCAGCCTGATCGTCGACTGGAGCGCTCATTTCCCGAGGATCAACTGGGACCTGCACAGCGCGCTCGGCTTCTGGTTGTTTGGCTTCGTCGCAGTATGGGGCCTCTCCGGTATCTATTTTTCGTTTCCGCAACCATTCAATGCGCTGTTTCTTCTCGATCCTGCTGACCGCTTTACTGACACCGCCTTGTTCTGGCTCTCTCAATTGCACTTTGGCAGGTTTGGCTGGTTTGCCGAGGCTGTTTGGACGCTCGTTGGACTTGTGCCCGCAATCCTGGCGTTCACCGGCGTGTTCATTTGTTGTCGACGGGTGATCTTCAAGAAGCCATCAAATCCGAGAAGCCAGTCGGATTAGTTCGCTCGACCGCCGCTCGCGGCGAGTGTTACGAACACGTCTTCGGCGTGAAGACTAGCGTTTCAGCGCCCAGCATCCGCCTGTCGCCAGCACCGCTACTGCACATTACGGTCTGCGCACCATTAATCCAGCGCGACGATCTCCCCATCCAGAACCTGATTGCCCCGGAACCGACGGGACCACCCGGCGCCGATGTCCGGTGTCGCACGCGGCTTGGTGGACTACTCCGCTACTATCACCGAGCAGCCTGATGGCTCGGCCGAGTTTTCGTATAGTACGAGTTCCTGTTGAAGGTGACGCCGCTGGCGCTGCCATATGCCACCGGATCGCCGGTCAATCCGGTCGCGATGTTCTGATGGTCACGGAAGGGTGCCCTTCAGTTCTTTGTAGATCCGCCGTACGACAGCTTCCCTGGTCCCGGCGAACTGCGGCATCTTCTCGTACTGCTGGAGCGTGACCGTCGCGACGGTCTGATCTTCGGTCGCGCCTCGCGCAATCTCAGCCTGGATTCGGTCTCGTACATCGACGAGGAGCTGCCGCATGCGGTCGAGCGCGGCTCGCGTCTGCTTCGGATCGTCCGGGATCGACCCATGCCCCGGCACGAAGACATCAGCGTCGAGCGCTCTCACCGCATCGAGCACTCGAATCCACGAGACACCGTACCCGCCCGCCATGTTCGGAAATTCGTCGTTGAAGAACACTTCGCTCATGTAGACGATCCGGTCCTGGGGCACGAACAGGATGCTGTCGCCCTTCGTGTGCGCGGCGCCGAAGTAGAGGACCTGGATCTCCTTGCCGCCAAAATAGAACGTCATGCGATCGCGAAACGTGGCGTTCGGCAGCCGTGTGCGCTGCTCTTCGTCTGACAATTGACCGCGCTGCATCTGGTCGAGCAGGCCAGCACGGTAGTTCTCGTGCCCGATCTTGAACACATCGCCGTAGGCGAGATTGCCCTTGCTGAACGGATCGTGGAACACCGAGGACACGAGATAGCGAATCGGCTGTTTGATGACGCCGGCAATCGCCTCTCGCTCCGAGCGCGCGAGCGCTTCCGAATCCAGCGCGTCGAACACCAGGACGCCGTCGCCCGCGGTGACGACGCCGCTGTTGAAGAGTCTCCCCGCGTTGTTCTGCGTATACACGTAGTGGCCGGGGATGATCTGCCTCAAAGTTCCCGAGGTCGGCGCCCGATTGGCGGGCGGCGCCTGCGCGGCGGCCGCGGTGGAGAGCGCCAGCACGATCGCGACGAACATCGCAAGCCTGGTCTTCATAGCCGTGCCTCGATCAGGACAGCCTGGCGAGCTGCGGGTCGATCAGCTTGTTCAACGCGACGTGCTTCGCCGCGAGATCCTTCAGCCCGCTGCGCGCCTGCTCGTGGCTTCCTGCCTCTACCTTCCTGAAGACGTCAACGTACTGGGCGAGGGCGGCGGGATCCTTCAACGCGATCACGGCCGTCTTCAGCTCGCCCCACCCGAGATCGATCACGAGCGGCGTGACCTGCATGAACTCGCCGGCGATTTGCGACAGGCCGGCGACCTGCGCCACGAAGTAGTACTCGTCGAACCCGTGCGGACCCGCTTCGGTGTCGACCTGCGCGTAGGTTTGCGTCCAGGCGCCCGGCCAGTCGCCGGCAAGGCCGCAGCCCGGAATCTTGTAGCCGCGACCCTTGTTCATCGGACTCTTCACGGTGCCCTGGAGGCCGCCGTTCACGCCGGGTCCGGCATTGGTGCCCGCCTTCACGTCCACGCGCGGCCAGTGGTGGTCGGTCGCGGCGCGCGCGATCATCTCGACCATCCAGATGTTGTTGTTGTTGACGTCGATGAGGCTGGTGATGACGCCGCCGTCTTCAGGACGCGCCGTCGAGTAGCCGTACGTGTTGCCGC
>QHWF01000624.1:0-1877 GCA_003222455.1 Acidobacteriota bacterium | reverse complement strand
AAGTAGAAGATCAGCGTCCGCGCCCGGTCGCTCTTTGGCACGCGGTTCCAGTACGACATGATGCCGAGCATCCCGAGGCCGCCGTTCTCTTCGATCAGCGACATCGCGTCGGTGTGCGTCGCCAGCAGCACCTGCTCGTCCTGCGGCGTGCCGTAGTTCTTCCCCGGCAGATACGCGATGATCGCCTTGCCCGTGTCGCGCTGGAAGCGCGCGCGCAGCGTGAGCGTCGCCAGCTTTCCCGCTTTCGCATCCGCAAGCACTTTCGCGCCGTTCACGCGATCGAGCGTCAGCGTCGGGCAGTTGATGTAGCTGGCGCCGAGTCCCGCGCGGCCGTTTTCGGTGTACACGCTCCGCTGTGCGAGGCCGAAGGCCATGCCCGGCGAGAGGTCGTACACGACGACGATGCCCGCCGCCTGGCCCTTGATGCCGGCCTCGGCGAAGCGGTTCAACTGGCTCCATACCCACCGGCCGTGAAACGACGTCACCTCCGTGAGCGGCGGCGGCGTGAACAGTTCCTGCCATTTGCCCGGTGAGCGCCACTCGTAGTCGGTGAGCGTGTAGTTGTCGAGGAAGTTGTTGGTGTAGGGTGGCGCCGGCTGCTTCTGCGTCTGGAAGACCAGGATCTTGCCGGCGATCTCGGAGTCCGCCGGTGGATGCGCCGGGTCGTAGTACAGCATCTGCGCCGTGATGCCTTCAGGCGGCGTGGAGCCCGACGTCATGCCGTAGGACGAGACGAGGGGGACCGGCGTGCCGTCGGTGATCAGTTTCTCGACCGCGTTCGGCGAGCCCGGCAGGTGCGTCCGGCGATCCGGCCAGTCCTCGACGATGTAGTGGTCGTACGGGATGTCGACGTAGTCGAGATCGACGGCGCCGAACCCGGGCATCTTCGAGATCAGGAAGTCGGTGTAGCGCTTCCACCCCGTGCTGCCGGCGTAGGTGGGACCGCACTCGGCCTTGAACATGTTCCAGTCGAGCGCCTGCTTCGGCGTGAGCACGAATGGCTGGTGGATCTTCGGGAGCGCCGTTGCCTTGCCGGCGGCCGCGCCCTGGGCCCAGAGCTGCTCGCGCATCAGCAGCGTGCCGGCGGACACACCGGCGGCTGTTTTCAGGAATGTTCGCCGCGAGAGATCTGACCGGCTGTGCTTGTTTGTCATCTGTTGCTCACTCAACGCGGAAAGAATAGCCGACTCTCATTGACAGACATAGGGACCGCAGTGCCCACCGATGGGAATCTCAAACGAGCTTACGACGGCGCCGTTCAGCAGTTCCTGACACGTACAGTACCTCACGCCGGGGCAGAGAGGACAGACCAGCAACATGAACATCATCCGGACCTGCGGCTTTCACGATCACAATCGACCACGCTCCGGGGACCATCACGACCCAGTGAGCCCCGCGCCGCTCACGCCTACTTCCACGTGTCGATCGCCTTCTTCGGCAGCGAAGCGCCGTCGTACTCGTTGAGCTCCAAGCGAATGCCGTCCGGATCGACGACGTTCACGTTCTTGGTTTTGGCTCCCGGAGACACGTTGATCTTCTCGCTGATCGTGCCGGGCATCTGCGGGGCCCCAGGGGTGGCGGCGGCCAACCCCGCCTGCCGAAGCCGCGCGATCGTCCCGGCCAGGTCGTTGGTCACGAAGTGGGCGTGGGTAAACCCCGGGTGGCCGTTCGCCGCCGGCAACTGCATTTCCATGAAGCTGTCCCGGCCTTCTTGATAGTACGTGTTGACCACCTGGCCAGCCGCGTTCGGGAAGGTGAACGCCACCCGAAAGCCCATGGTCTTCTCGTAGAACGTCTGCGACTCGGGATAATTCTTCACGGCAATCCCGAAGACGCTCAACGTCAGGCTCGGGCGGCTGGCATCCCATGACGTGCTG
>QHWF01000623.1 GCA_003222455.1 Acidobacteriota bacterium | reverse complement strand
GGGTTGCCCACGCCTGATTCGAGGTTGGCAATGGTCGAGCGCGGCAGGCCGGAAGACTTCGCGAGCCCGCCTTGCGTGAGCGTGCGCGCGTGGCGAAGCGCGGTGAGGTTGCGCGCGAGGTGAGTGGCGACTCGTTCGGTCTTGTCCTTGAAATCCTGCGCCACGCCAACGCCCCGATGCGCCAATCGACGTTACGCCACTGTCACCCGATCTTGAGAGTGTAGAGCTCGGCCGTGCCGGGAAAATCCCCGCTGCGCACATCGCGCGCGTAGCTCTGCACCGCTTGCGAGATCGTCTCGCGCAGATTGCCGTAGCGACGGACAAATTTCGGCGTCCAGTCGAACAGGCCCAATATGTCGTCGGTGACGAGGATCTGCCCGTCGCATTGCGGCGATGCGCCGATGCCGATCGTCGGCGCATCGACCGCGCGGGTAATCTCATCCGCCAGATCGGCCGCGACGCCTTCCACCACGATCGCGAAGGCGCCGGCCCGATCGGTCGCGCGCGCTTCGGCCATCGCGCGCTCCCTCTCGGCGGTCGAGCGGCCCTTGGCCTTGAAGCCGCCATCCACATTGGTCGCCTGCGGACGAAGGCCGACATGCCCGACGACCGGGATGCCGCGCTCGACCAGGAATGAGATCGTTTCCGCGACACCCTCGCCCGATTCGACCTTGACTGCCTGGCACCCGGTCTTGCGCATCAACGTTACCGCCGATTTGTGCGCCTGTTGCGGACTCCGCTCGTACGAGCCGAATGGCAAATCGACGACCACCAGCGCGCGCGACGAGCCGCGCATGACGGCCTGCCCGTGGATCACCATCATTTCGAGCGTCACGCCCACCGTGGTCGGCAGGCCGTGCAAAACCATGCCGACCGAATCGCCCACCAGCAGCAGATCGACATGCGGGTCGAGCAACTCCGCCATCGGCGCGGTATAGGCGGTGAGACAGACGATCTTTTCGTGGCCCTTGCGCGCCGCAATCTCCGGCGCGGTCAGACGGCGCAATTGGTTATGGCTGGACATGGTCGCCTCCGCGGCGACCGCTCCCCTCCTGACGAGGGGAGCGGTCAGAAACTCTACTGGAGCCGTATCTTAGCCGGCGTGCGCGAAATGTGTTCGGGTCTGTCCATAGTCTCGACTTTCCGCCAATCAGTTGGACATTGCGTTGGGAAAGCGGGCTTCCATCTCTATTATTGGCCAAACGAAAGGAGACCGCACATGACACGCACTCTTCAAAAAGATTCTCACGGACCCTTCGCGGGCCTGCGGGTCGCCATCACCGGCGGTACGTCGGGGTTGGGGCTTGCTCTCGTTCGGGAATTGCTGGGTCGCGGAGCGCACCTCGCCCTTGTCGCTCGCGACCGCGAGCGCGTCGAGGGAACGGCACGCGAGCATGGCCGCGCGCATGGCATCGTCGGCGACGTTTCGAAGAAGGAGGACATCCACCCCATTGCCATGCAGATCATTGGAAGCCTCGGCGGGCTCGACGTCCTCGTCAACAACGCGTCGGACCTGGGGCCGACGCCGCTCGCACTCCTCGGCGACACCGATTGCGAGGACTTCGAGCGCGCGCTCGCGACAAACGTGCTCGGTCCTTTTCGCCTGACCAAGGCGCTTTTGGGTGCGTTGGCCGCCTCGGCTCGCGATGGCCGCGGTGCGGTGGTGCTGAACGTTTCGAGCGATGCGGCGATCAATGCCTACTCGCGCTGGGGTGCTTACGGCACGAGCAAGGCGGCACTGCGCCACCTGAGTCATATCTGGAACGAAGAACTCCTGGCCGAAGGCGTGCGCTTTCTCTCGCTCGACCCGGGCGACATGGATACGCCGTTGCACGCCGTCGCCGTCCCGGACTCCGATCCGGCGACGCTGAAACGCCCGGAAGCCGCGGCGCGCGAGCTCGCAGAAGCCATCGCGGCGGCGCTGCCCGCGCGCAGTTCGCGCGAGGCGCGCGCGGGAGCCGCAGGCGTTGAAGTCGATTCCTCATGATCGCCGCCAACCAGCCCGCACAACGCCCGCTTGGGGCCAAGCTCCTGGTGGTCGACACGCGCGGGCGCATCAGGCATCTGCCCCGTTCGGCCCTGCCCGATCTCTTGCGGCCCGGCGACCACGTGATCGCCAACGACGCCGCCACCTTGCCCGCGAGCTTGCACGGCGAGCATGTGCCCACGGGGGCCCGCATCGAAGTGCGACTGGCCGGCCGGCACTCGCTCGCTGTGGATGATGTCAGCAATTTCTCCGCCATCGTGTTCGGAGCGGGTGACTTCCGTACTCGCACTGAAGAACGGCCGCTGCCGCCGCAGCTCGCGCCGGGCGATCGCCTCGCGTTGGGCCCGCTTTCCGGCACGGTGGAGAGTATGCTCGGTCACCCGCGTCTCGTGTCGCTGCGGTTCGACGGTACGCCCGACGCGATCCGGGCGGGCTTGGCACGTCACGGCAGGCCGATCCAGTACGCACACGTGCCGGCGCCGCTCGCGCTGTGGGACGTATGGACACCGATTGCCGGCCTAGCGGTCGCCTTCGAGCCGCCGTCGGCGGGCTTCGCGCTGGATTGGAAATCGATTGCGGCGATGCGCGTTCGCGGCGTTGCGTTTGACACGATCACGCACGCAGCCGGACTCTCCTCCACCGGAGATGCAGAGCTCGATCGCCGCCTGCCGTTCGATGAGCCCTACCGCATCCCCGACGCCGCAGCAAGGGCGATCCGCAGTACGCGAGCGAAGGGCGGGCGGATCATCGCGATCGGCACGACCGTCGTGCGTGCGCTCGAGCATGCCGCTTCCAGGGATGGATTCGTGCACGCAGGGGAAGGCCTTGCCACGCGGCGCATCGACGCGACCAGCCGCTTGCGAGTGGTCGACGCGCTGCTCACGGGAATCCACGAGGCGGGCACGAGTCATTACCGGCTGCTGCGCGCATTTGCGGATGAAGCCGTGCTGCAGCGCGCAGATGTCGAACTCGACGCTCACGGGTATCGCACGCATGAATTCGGCGATTCGGTCCTAATCGAAAGAACCTTCCTCACCTCGGTGTGAATATTCCACTAGACGCCGGTGGAACGCTTAACAGCACCTCCCCTTGCCCGAAAGTAAGCTGGGAACGCATCGGACAAGCGAAGGAGAATGCAAAATGGCATCCAACATCAGGATAGCGGTGGACGAGACGGCGCGGGGCCTCACCATTCGGTGGCTCGAGACCGGCCTAGAGCGCCACGTATGGGTGGATCAGTCGAGGTTCGAGCAGTTTCTCGCATCGGGTGAAACGATCTATCTCGACACGCCGGCGATCGCGACGGAGAGACGCGCGCTCGAGTAAGCACAGCGGGTCTCGGCGGCAGCCGGGATGGGCGTTGACGGTTCGCCGCCAAACGCGTATACGGAGGTGATCTCAAAAAGGGGGCCGAAATGAGTTCATTTTCCAGTCGCGTGTTGCCTGACGCCGGAATCCTATTGCTCGTGCTGGCGGCGGGTGCGGCCTTCGCCGCCGACCTCAACCCCGCAGCGCTCGTGTACAAGGCGCCCGATCAGCTCAAATGGCGCGATCCGAGCGGCGCCGCCGGCATCAACCAGGCGGTGCTCGTCGGCGATCCGGAAAAGCCCGGGTTGTACGTGGTGATGAACCGGTTCAAGCCGGGCAACTTCAGCCGGCCGCACTTTCATCCGAACGACCGCTTCATCACCGTGATCAAAGGCACCTGGTGGGTCGCCACGGGC
>QHWF01000622.1 GCA_003222455.1 Acidobacteriota bacterium | reverse complement strand
CCCCATAGGGATGCAGCGGATTCGCCACTTCCACGATCACCGTGTCGATCATCGGCAGATCCGATGCGACCGGCATCCGATAATCCAGGAAACCGGCGTTCTCCATCACGCCATCGGCGTTGAAGACATACTCTTCGTTCAACGCCCAGCCGATGCCTTGCGCGGCGCCGCCCTGCATCTGACCTTCGACGAAGCTCGGATGGACCGCCTTGCCGGCATCTTGAATGGCGGTATAGCGGACGACCGTGCTGCGTCCGGTTTCCATGTCCACCTCGAGATCGCAGATGTGTGCGCCGAACGCGGGACCAGCCATCGGCGCGTTCAGCGAGGCGCGGCCGACGATCGGTCCGCCCGTGTGCGGCATCTGCGCGGCGAGCTCCACCACGGTGAGCGGCTGGCGGGAGCCGTCGCCATTACCGCCGGCCGGTGGAATGGCGCGTCCGCGTTCCCAGGTGACGCTCGCGGCGTCCACATTCCAGATCTTTGCGGCACGAGCGCGGAGCTGATCGCGCACGTCTTCGGCGGCGCGAATGACCGCCATGCCGGTTGCGTAACAGACGCGGCTGCCGCCGGTGACGTCGGTGTGGCCCGCCGTGTCGGTGTCTGCCACACTGGGGCGAACGCGCTCGACCGGAATGCCGAGCTCTTCGGCCACCATCTGCGCCTGCGCGACCCGCGTGCCGCCGATGTCCGGATTGCCGGTGAGCACGGCCGCGCTCCCGTCGAGATTCAGCGTGACCGTCGCGCTCGACTGCATCCCCGCATTGAACCAGAAGCCGCACGCCACACCCCGGCCCTGATTCGGACCGAGCGGCGCCTTCCAGTGTGGATGCTTGCGGGCCGCTTCGAGCACCTGGTGCAGACCGATTGGTCCATAAACGGGCCCGTACGGCGCGCGATCACCTTCGACCGCCGCGTTCTTCAACCGCAGCTCGATCGGATCCAGGCGGAGCGCACGCGCGAGATCGTCCATCGCCGATTCGGTGGCGAACAACGCCATCGGCGAGCCCGGCGCGCGATAGGCGGCCACCTTCGGCTTGTTGACGACGACGTCGTAGGCTTCGATGAAGAAATTCGGGATGCGGTAGGGCGCCAGCGCACACATCGCACCGGCGCCGGCGGGCGATCCGCGATAGGCGCCCGCCTCGTACCAGAGCGACACGCTGGCGGCGATGACCGTGCCGTCACGCTTCGCGCCGAGCTTGACCCGGACTTTCGAACCGGATGTCGGTCCCGACGCCCGGAACACTTCGTCGCGCGACATCACCATCTTGACGGGCCGGTTCGACTTCCGCGACAGAACGATGGCCAGCGGTTCGAGGTAGACGACAATCTTCCCGCCGAAGCCGCCGCCAATCTCGCTCGGCGTGACTTTGATCTTCGCCGCGTCGATGCCGAGAATGCCGGCGCAGGCTTCGCGCACGACAAACGGTCCCTGTGTCGTGCACCAGACCGACACGCGGCCGTCCTGGCCGAAGCGCGCGACACACGCGTGCGGCTCGATGTAGCCCTGGTGCACCATCGGCGTCCGGAATTCCCGCTCGATCACGACGTCGGCTTCGTCGAACGCGTGCGCCGCGTCACCGCGCTTGAACTCCATGCGGTTGGCGATGTTGTTCGCGATCGACTCGTGCAGGCGCGGGGCGCCCGGCGCGATTGCCCGATCGATGCTGGTCACCGGCGGCAGCGGCTCGTACACGACGTCTATCCGGCTGGCCGCCTCCCGTGCGATCTCGAGCGACGTGGCGGCGACGGCTGCCACGGCGTGTCCGTCGTACAGCACCTTGTCGCGCGCCAGCATGCAGTCGCTCATGTCGTGGAGATCGAGCGCCGCCTCGCCACCAAGCATCACCTTCGCCGAATTCGCGGGGATGTCCCGGGCAGTGATCACCGCCTTGACGCCCGGCACCGCTTCCGCGGCACCTGTGTCGATCGAGACGATGCGCGCGTGCGCATGAGGGCTGCGAAGCACGGCGCCATACAGCAGGCCCGGCAGGCTGAAGTCGGCGCCATACGCCGCCCGGCCGGTCACTTACTCTCAACTCTCAACTCTCAACTCTCAACTCTCAAGTCTGAACTTTCAACTTTCAACTTTCAACTTTCAACTCTCAAGACTCAACTCTCGAGTGGATAGTTGAGAGCGTCTGAGAGTTGAGAGGCGCCTGAGAGTTGAGACTTGAAAGTTGAGAGTTGCACATTTCTGCAGCGGCATCCAGCACGGCTCGAATGATCTTGTCGTACCCGGTGCAGCGGCACAGGTTCCCTGCGAGCCAGTAGCGTGTTTCTTCCTCGGTCGGGCTCGGGTTCGCATCGAGCAGCGCCTTGGCGGCGACGATGAAGCCGGGCGTGCAGATGCCGCACTGGAGCGCGGCATGACCGAGGAACTTCTCCTGGAGCGGGTGCAGCCGCTCGCCGTCGGCGATTCCTTCGATGGTGGTGATCGTCTGCCCATCCGCCTCGGGCGCGAGCACGAGGCACGCAGGCACGAGCCGCCCGTTCAGGATCACCGAGCACGCCCCGCAGTCGCCGGTCGTGCAGCCTTCCTTCGTTCCGGTCAGGCCGACGGTGTTGCGCAGCGCGTCGAGCAGGCTTTCGCCCCCCTCGCGCCATTCCCACGGCTTCGGGTCGCCACTCTAGCCCACGAAATGCTCCCACCAAAAATGCAACCACGAAGTCACGAAGACACGAAGCACGCACGAAGAATACCCAAGGGCCTTCTTCGTGGTTTCGTGTCTTCGTGGCAAAAGATGTAGCGATCATGAAGGATGCTGAGGTTCGTCCAAATTCCTAATTCTTAGCCCGCTGCGCGGCAAGGGCAGCGGCGCGCTTCGTCAGCACGCCCGCGATCGTGCGGCGGTAGTCGGCCGTGCCGCGCTTGTCGTCGATCGGTTGAGCCATCGCGCTCGCCGCGCGCGCGGCGCGTTCCAACGCAGCCTCATCGATGCGCGATCCGGCGAGCGCTTCCGCCGCAGCCGGCACGAGCAGCACCGTCGGCGCCACGGCGGCAATCGCGACGCGCGCCGATGTGCACACACCGTCGGCGTCCAGCGTCACGCTGACGCCCGCGCCGGCGACGGCAATGTCCATTTCGGTGCGCGGAATGAGCCGGAGATACGCATCGGCGGTGCCCGGCTGCGGACGGGGCACATGGAGGCCGACGAGCAGCTCGCCGCGCTCGAGCACGGTCCGCCCGGGAGCCGTGCAGAAATGCTCGGCCCCGACCGTGCGCTCGCCCTTCGGTCCGGCGATCACGCACTGCGCCTGATTGACAATCAACGCGCACGTGGTATCGGCCGCCGGAGATGCATTACACAGGTTGCCGCCGACGGTGGCGCGCCCTTGAATCTGTGTCGAGCCGATCAGATTGACGGCTTCGACCAGGCCCGGCCACAGGCGCTTCAGTTCCGCGTGCTCGCAGATGTCGGCGGCCGACACGGCGGCGCCGAGCCGCAATCCGGCCGCGTCGATCGTGATGCTCGCCAAATCGGGGATCCGCTTGACGTCCACGAACGCCGTGGGGCGGCGCAGTCCCGCGCGGAATTGCACCAGGAGATCCGTGCCACCGGCAAAAATCCGTGCTCCGGGGTCCGCGTCGATCAGACGGACCGCGTCGGCGATGGATCGAGGAGCTTCATAGCGCACTTTCATTCATTTCAGATTTCAGATTTCAGATTTTATACCACGGCCACGGAGCGCGGAGTGCAACGCTGAGCGATACCGCGGTCGCCTTGGCGCGAGCCCGCCGCGAGCAGGATGGGAGCGCCTGCGGCCACGCTTCGCCGCGGCCAAGCAACGCCGCGGCGAAGCGTCAGCGTCAGTTCGCGCTGGGGGTGAGGCCCCAGCGCCAGTGCAAAAAAGACAGGCAGGACGGGCAGGATGGAGTCCGCTCTTTCATTGAAGGACACTGGTCTTCGCGACGGACGCTACCGACTGTGGAACAGTCCGCTTTCGCCGCGGAAATTGTACATGGCGAGACGAACGAGAATCGCGCCGATTGCGGCCAGGCCGAAGCCGGCGAGTGCAGCAAACGCGTCGTCGATCGCCAACCGACAGCAATCCAGAGTCATCCATTAATTCTGAATTCTTAATTCCGAGGAAGTGCCGTCCGTTTTGACAAGCAGCGATCCCGTCCAGCTGAATCGCGACGGCTTCGGGACGAAGTCGTTGTCGAGCATGAACACGGCGTTCACGCGCGTGATGCGCACGCTGGCAGGCTGGCCGGCCCCGGGTGCGGCGGAATGGGGCCAGGCGCGGAACCGGATTGCGTCGGGCATCGCCGCGCCCCGCGGCAGCGGCACGGCCCCGCGGAAACAGCCGGTGCGCACGATGCGGAATTGTTCACGCCCGCGATCCGAATCGTACCAGCGGGACGCTGATACCTCCCCTAGAATTTCCCTGTCCTCGGCTCGCCCTTCGGCACTGCTCAGGGCGACCCTGAGCTTGTCGAAGGGTCGGTCTGGCCGCAGGCGCTTGCCCCGCGACCTGACGCCGAAAGAGAGTGCGGCATTCTCGAGGTCCGAACAGGCTTCCACGAACACGAACCGTCTCGGATCGGGGATCTTTCCCGAACCGGCCTGCGCATCGCCTGCGACCTTGCCTTCCCGCAGCATCTCCTGACTGGTCACGCGATAGCTCCACGCGTGGGCGTCCATCACGGCTTCACGCGACCGGTTCGTCAAATCGAACAGCTCCGGCGCCGGTGCGTACCGCACGGCCGCCGTGCCCGCGTCGCTCACCATGTTGTTGTCGGTCACGACGAATTCCAGCGGGTGACGCGCGTTGTGCACGCCGCGGAACGGCGTCACCACGTGGTCGGGCCCCTGGAATTCCTCGGCAAGCGTCCGGCCGTTCGGATCGACTTCCACGCCGTAGACGAATTCGATGTCGGTGGTCCGTCCCCAGGTCGCCATCAGCCGATCGGTCGCGGTGCCGCCGTCCTCGTTCGAGAAGATCACCGAATAGCGATACTGGCGTCCTCGGGCGGTCGTGGCGGTCTCGTACCACATCAACAGCGGCACGTCCGAGAAACGGCCGATCGTGTTCGGCCGGGCGTGAAGGATCGGTGCGTGGGCGACGCCTTCGTACGACGGATCCTGTTCACCGACGACGGCAATGTCGATGCCGGTCACGCGCACGGTCCCGATGTCGTGCGCGCTCTTCGACGAGTCGGTCACCAGTTCGACGGTGTGTGAGCCGGGTTCGACGTGTCCGAGCAGGAGGCGGTAGTCGGCCTCGTCGTGTCCTCGCGTCAGCATCAGGTGGGAGCAGTATCGTCCGTCGACGGCGATCTCGATCGCCGCGCCTTCACGCCCCGCGACGCCCCAGTCGCACCGCGAGCACATTGCGCGAATGGTAACGACGGCTTCGGCTGGCGCGTCGCATGTGAAGGTTTTTTCCGCGAGACGATTCGGGACGTCAGCCGCCTTCGGATTGCCGATCAGCAGCGCGGCGATGATGACGGCTGAACAGGCACGCATCGGGGGAGTATACAAACGAACGCACGCCGGACCTGGTCAAACGAGCGCTTTGCCAACGGCTCTTCACGAAGGCACGACGAAACACGAAGATCACGAAGCGTGCGGCCTTAGCGGCCTTTGCGTTCCACCTTGTGTCAATCCGACGCGCTAGCAGGCTGCTGAAAAACGCAGCCTGAAGTGAAAAGTCAAAACAGAAAAGTCAAAAGCAGGCGGAAAATCGCACTTTTCTGTTTTATCTTTTCAGTTTTAACTTCAGGTCGGCCCTTTTTCAGCGACCTGCTAGCGCGTCGGACTGACACAACGTGGAACGCAAAGGCCGCTAAGGCCGCAAAGAAATACAGGACGACAATCAACGCAGAACTCGCGGAACCCGTAGAAAAAACCGGTTTTGTTCTGCGAGTTCTGCGGTTTCCGCGTTGAATGTCGTGGTGCATGTT
>QHWF01000621.1 GCA_003222455.1 Acidobacteriota bacterium | reverse complement strand
GATGGACCGGGCCTTTGTCGGCATCGGGCGCACGCGGCTCGTCCCCGTCCCTCGACGGCTCGGTCGCAGCTTCAACGGGGATGGCGATGTCGAGTGGTGGTTCGTGGTGAGCGTCGTCTTTTGGCACCGCGGCGACTTCAATCACCGGCATGTCCGTCAGATCCTCGTGCGGATCGTGATCGGACCCGTTCGGCGGTGCCGTGTCGTGAACGACCCGTTTGGGCCCGTTCGCGAGCACCTGGGAATACAACGCGGCGGGTGTGTTCGCCTTGCGCCGCTGGCGAGGCACCTTGGCGTGCTTGTATTCATGTTCGGCGTCGCACGTCGTGCAGCGCGTCTGCTTGACGTCGTGCCCGACCATCGCGACGACGGCATGATTCGTTACGCGCCGCTCCCGTGGACAGTAATCGTCGAGAATGTCACCAAGCCGAGGCTGGCGCTGCTGCATGAACGCTCCCGAAAAACCGCTGGCTGGGAAGAGAGTGCGATGGGCGAAAGTATCTTAGCAGAGCTTACTGGCCGAGTCCAGCCATTGCCGAACCTCGGTCAGCCGGGCCTCGACGGCCGCCGGCGCCGTCGACTGGGGCGTCGCCTTGGCAGTTACTGATACACCAGGCGTCATCCGATTGACGATGTCCCCATCGAACAGCTCGCTCGCCGCGCGCCACTCCCCCATCGACAACGACGCAAAATCGCGACCTTCTGCCACGAGCTGGCGGACCAGCGCACCGACAATTTCGTGAGCGCGCCGGAACGGGACTCCTCGGGCTACCAGGTAATCCGCAACGTCTGTCGCTAACAGCAAGCCTGATGCCGCAGACGCCGCCCGCTGGCGGTCGACCGTCAACCCGCCCACGACCGACCGTACGACCGCGAGCGACCCATTCAGCGTGTCTTCGGCATCGAATACGGCCTCTTTGTCTTCCTGCAGGTCTTTGTTGTAACCCGTCGGCAGTCCTTTGATGGCCGTGAGCAGGCCGACCAGATGGCCCAGCGCCCGGCCCGTCTTCCCTCGGACGAGCTCCAGCGGATCCGGATTCTTCTTCTGCGGCATCATGCTGCTCCCGGTGCTCAGCGCGTCGGGCAGCTCGAAAAAGTGATACGCGTCCCCGGACAGGATGATCAGGTCCTCGGCGAGCCGGCTGAGATGCACCATGGTCATCGTACAGGCGTACAGGAAGGCGGCCGCAAAATCGCGGTCCGACGAGGCGTCCATGCTGTTGTCGACCACGCGCGAAAAGCCCAGTTCCTGGGCCAGCCGCGTGACATCCACCCGATACGCCGTGCCGGCGATGGCGCCCGATCCGAGCGGCAGGGCGTCGCACTCGTCGCGCGCCGCCGTGAAGCGCGCGTAGTCGCGCCTGAGCGGCGTCGCGTGCGACAGAAAGAAGTGGGCCACCAGCACCGGTTGGGCGGGACGGAAGTGCGTGAACGACGGCATGACCGCGTCCGCGGCATCGGCCGCCTGATTGGCCAGCACGTCGACGAGGACAGCGATGGCGTGCTGAACGATCGGAATGCGGCGGCGGAGGTACAGGCGCAGATCGAGCGAGACCTGCTCGTTGCGCGACCGCCCGGTGTGCAGACGGCGTCCCGCATCGCCGAGACGTTCCACGAGCACGCGCTCGACGAAGCTGTGGACGTCTTCGTCCGGACCATCGACGAAGTCGGGGTTCGACCGCGCTTCCTCGAGCATCGCAGACAGCGCCAGATCGATCGGCTGCGCGTCTTCCTTCGAGAGCACGCCTGCCGCCGCCAGCGCGCGCGCCCACGCCAGGCTGCCGGTGACGTCGTCTTCGAACAAGCGGCGGTCGAATCGAAAGGAGGCGCCGAACTCGAGCGCCTCCGCATCAGGCGCGATATCGAAGCGGCCTGACCACAGAGTAGCCATCGTTCTCCTGTCCCTCGCGGATGTGGCTGTGGACGATCTCGCACGCGCCCTGGAAGAGTTTCACGCGGACGATCCCGTTCACCAGCTGCTGGGCCGTGTCGACGTAAGCGTCGAGCGCCGCGCGCAGCATGCTGAACCAGCCGCCGTTCTCCACGAGCGCCGCGTACTGGCGGCGGATGGTGTCCGAAAAACCATTCACGTCGGCGGTTGCGGCGAGCTGTTGAAGATCGTCGTGCGCAGCGGCGAGCACGGACACGGCCGGCGTCTCGAACCGATCGGCGCGCCCGACACCGTTCTTCCCCGCCAGGAAGTCGAGGCTGCCGATCAGATCGAGGAGCGGCATCCCGACATTGTTGATCGCGACCGGCGTCCCCGCCGTGAACGTGATGTCCACGAGGGCGGCCTCGCCGCCAGCGTGCGCGGTCGTGTTCGTCGGGGGTGGCACTCCGCCCGACACGTCGTGACTTGACCCGGGCAGCGGCAGACGGCGCGACGCCGCATATTCGAGCAGCTGGGCGCGGCCTCCTGACCATTCGCGAACCGGCGCCAGCACGGTGACGTCGGGTTTCAACGACTGGACGGCGGCCGTCAGGCGCGCCGCGCTGGTGATGCCGCCGTGCGCGACGCGCACCGCCTGTTCGATTTCTGCAATTTCCACGAGCGTGCGCGCAATGGCCGCATGTCCGAGCGCCGCCGCCAGCCGCCGGCCCCTGTCGTCCAGCGCGCCGGCCTTCAGCCCCGGCAGCAGATAGTCGCGGGCGAATTCGGCGCGCACATCGAGGACGTGCGCACGCACCGCACCGAGCGTCAGCGCGCGGTCCCGGATCCCCTCGAGATCGCGGCTCTGGCCGAAGTCGAGCGTCACGGCCACGATCTCCGCGTCCTCGGTTTCCGCCAGCCAGGGCACGGCAATGGACGACTCGAGGTCGCCGGCAAACGCCAGGACAATGCGATCGCGCGGGGACGTGCCACGGCTGGTCGTCATGACGATGAGAAGTCCTTCAGTTGTCGGACGAGCGCGGCCGCCCCACGCGCGCCGCGCGCGATCACGAGAATCGTATCGTCGCCGCCGATGGTGCCCACGACCTCCGGCAGCCGGGCGCGATCGAGCGCAAAGGCGAGTGTCTGCGCCTGGCCCGGCCCGGTCCGAACGATCACGAGCTGCTGGACGCGGTCGATCGCCTGGACGAACTCGGCCGCGGCGCGCTCGAGCGCGGTGAGCACCGTTTCGGGACTCGCCGCCTCGAGGCCGGGCCGCTGATACGCGCCGTCTCCGGCGCGCTTCACCAGCCCGAGCTCCTTGATGTCGCGCGAAATCGTCGCCTGCGTCGTGTCGAAGCCGCGCTGCTTCAGGCGGCGGCGCAGGAGTTCCTGGCTGTGCAGCGGTTCGCGATCGACGAGCTCCAGAATGACCGCCTGCCGGCGCGATTTCATCGATGCTCCAGAACCAGCGGCTTCTCCCAGCCCGAGCCTTCAGGTGAGCGCCGAGCCGGGTGAGTATACATCGATTTTTGTTGATCCAATCATCTCCCGCGTGTATAGATATGCTTTTCGATGCATACAGCCGCGCGCCCTGCTTCGAGTGTCTCGGCCGTCGTTCCTGCCACCACGCGCGTCGCCGTCGCCGGCGCGACCGGCTACACGGGACAGGAGCTTCTCCGCCTGCTCTCGCGCCATCCGGCGATCACGTTGACCGCCGCCATGTCGTCCGGGTCATCATCGTCGGGCGTGCGTACGCTGCCGGCGCTCGCTCGCGTGTGGAACGGTGCGATTGAGCCCTTC
>QHWF01000620.1 GCA_003222455.1 Acidobacteriota bacterium | reverse complement strand
TACGCGCTCGCCGAAGACGACTTTGGTACGGCCCAGAATTGGTGTGCGACCAGGCCCATGTTCGGCCCGTCAGCGTACTTCCCGAACGGCGACTCGGCCGATCTCAAACTCTTCAACCTGAGCGGGGGCGACCTGGTTGTTGCGGGAGCCACCCCGTCACCGCCACCGTGGCTCCCCCCCGGAGTCGGGATGAGTCAGATCGCGTACACGGCCCCCTCTGGCCGCATCTGGGTCAGGCGCGCCGACGGGACAGGGGTCAGGGCGCTCACCACGGACACGGGTGATTCCCACCCCGCATGGTCGCCGGACGGCCTCAAGCTGGCATTTCACGGCGAGCGTGCAACGCCGGGCAATGGAGATATCTACGTGATGAACTACGACGGGTCGGCCCTCACGCAGTTGACGAGCGGACCCCCTGACGATCGCGAGCCGGCGTGGTCGCCCGACGGCAGCCGGATGGCGTTCGATCGTGACGGGACGATTCAGGTCATGAGTGCGGTGGATGGTTCGGGCATTCAGCAGCTCACGGCCGGGCCGGATCATCACCCCTCTTGGTCACCGGACGGCACTAAGATTGCGTTTGCGCATGCGCACCAGATCTACGTGATGAATGCGGACGGATCGGGGGTCAATCAACTGACGACTGGCCCGGGGCTCGATGACACGCCGGCGTGGTCACCGGATGGGACAAGAATTGCGTTCCAGCGTACCATGATCGACGACGGCAACGTCTTCAGGGATCTTACCGTTATGAACGCCGACGGCACAGGAGTGATCCAGCTAGGGATAGTTTTTTACGGCCAGCCTGCGTGGTCCCCGGACGGGAAGGAGATCGTGTACGCAAATGTCAGGGACCTCTCCACCGTGAATGCGGACGGCACGGGCATGCGATGGCTCGGGAAGGGCTATGCGCCCGCGTGGTCGCCCGTCGGCACCATGCCTTCCCGTTCGGCAACCGTCCGGTGAACGGTAGGGTCGACGTGACCTGAGCAACCCCTCCGTGAGCGTCCGTCTCACAGAACACGGTCGTTTCGACGGTCGAGTTTTTGAGAACGCTCCAGTCACGGAGGTTCTATGCCCTGGTGCCGCAGTCGCCTGATTCTCCCCCTCGTCGTCGCATTCGTCGTCGCGTGTGACCGGCGCGGCCCTGTCGAGCCCGCGCTCGACCTGCGCGCCGCCAATGCTCCGGGCTCGACACTCAACGCGCCGTCAAATCTCACCGCCCTCGTTGTGTCAATGAGCCGTATCGACCTCTCATGGCAGGACAATTCGTCCAACGAGAACGGGTTCGAAGTGCAGCGCTCCACGACCGGGCCGAGCGGCGCTTTCTCGTTGCGCGCGAGTCTGCCGGTGAACACGACGGCGTTCAGCGACTCAGGACTCACCGCCAGCACTCAATACTGCTACAAAGTGCGCGCCTATCAGACGAAAGGGCCCAAGACCTACTTCTCGCCCTTCTCGGCCGTCGTGTGTGCGGCCACTCCGTCGCCGCCCCCGCCGCCCCAACCAGGTGCGCCCAGCAGCGTCTCCGCGGCACTGGTGCCTGGTATCACCGTCCGGGTCGTGTGGGCCGACAACTCGACGAACGAGGATGGCTTCCGCCTGGAGCGGTCGGCGGATCAGGTAACGTGGGCCACGGTGGCGACCCTCGGTCCGTCGAGTGACACCTCGGTGTCGTTCACGGACGACACATGGACCATCGAGCAACAGGCGTGCTACCGCGTCTTCGCGTTCAACGGCGCAGGCGACTCGCCGGCGGCCGCCGCGTGCACGGCACCCTTGTTAGGTCCGACGAGTCTCACGCTGATCGACGGCGGGCTGGCGTGGATCGACAACTCGTCGATCGAGGACGGCTACGAGGTTTGGGTCCGGTTCGGCCCCTACTGTTCGGTTCAGCCCGTCGCCCTGCTCGCTGTTCTACCCGCCGACGCAACCTCCGCACCAACCTACTGGTATAGCGACTGCCCAGTCGTCAGTTACCTCGTGGCGGCCACGAAGGATGGCGCGTATTCGGATTGGGCCGAGGTGGCAGTGCCGTGAAGGCCGACTTCCATCGAGTGGGAAGGAGACATCCATGAAGCGTCACGCATCGTGCATCCTGATCCTGTCCCTCGTCGGGCTATCGCTCCAGGGCTGCCAGGATCAACCAGCGCTGACGGAGTCACGCCCCGGCGGCGCACTCGCTGCGAGCGTCGCGTCACCTGAATCCACCGGCCGCTACATCGTCGTCTTCTCGTCCGAGCGTGTCCCCGCCGACTTCGGGGCACGCGTCGCGCAGCTGGGCGGCTCGATCGAGAACGCGCTCGACAGCATCGGGGTCGCCACGGTGACCGGCCTGTCCGAGAGGGGAGTGGCTGAGCTCGCGGCTGGCGCTGACATCCGGGCGGTGGAGCCCGACCCAATGACGAGCCCGCGGGATGACGGCGAGGCCAACGACGGTCTCCCCGCTGAGGCCGTGAGCGAGGCCGCCGTGGCAGCCGATGCCACCGCATCCCCGACCACCGCGCAATTCTACGCGCGGCAGTGGAACCTGCGTGCCGTGTTCGCCCCCGAAGCGTGGGCCGCCGGCTTCCTCGGCTCGCGCGACGTCGTGGTCGCGATCCTCGACACCGGCATCGACTATGCGAACCCGGATCTCGCCGGGCTCGTGGATCTCGACCGCTCGATATCCTTCGTGCCCGAGGACGTGACGAGACACTACCCGGGCCGGCTGCCGTTCAGCGACCTATTCTGGCATGGGACCGCGGTGGCGTCCGCCGTTGCGAGCAACGCGAGTGTTCTGGCCGGGGTGAACCGGTACGTCACGCTTCTCGCGGTGAAGGTCGCGGACTCCACCAACACGCACACAGTCGGCCGCATCATCAGTGGAATCGTGTACGCCGCCGACCAGGGCGC
>QHWF01000619.1 GCA_003222455.1 Acidobacteriota bacterium | reverse complement strand
GCGGTCAGCTTCAGCTGATAAGTGCCGGCCGCGAGCGGTTTCCCATCGGCCTTGACGCCTTTGCCGAGGTGCACCGATCCGAGCTGCATTTCACCGCTCGGCACATTCGGCGCCGGTGAAGAAACGGGCTGCGGCTTCGGTGCCGTATGTCCGCCGGCCGCGGGGGTCGATTTTCCACGCTGCGCGAACACCGTCACGCTCAGTACGGTGATCAGGGTTCCAACGAGAACCAATCCTTTCATGCTGCCTCCGGATGCAATGCTCAATCCCGTCAATTATACGGCGATGCCTCTTAGGCCGGGTAGGTCAGGGAGGTCTGGTGGGTCGGGTAGGTCGAGTGGGTCTGCTTGACAGATGGCGTTGCGCGGGAGGACGGATGGGCTGCATCGGCAGTAATGGTGGACTCCGGAGCGCCGCCTTGGAACGCGAAGGCCGCGAAGGCCGCAAAGAGGTACGTTTGATCGTGACATTCGCTCGCCAGGCGGTCTCGCGTCAGGTCGTCACGCGACCTCTTAGATCACTCCACCCACCAGACCGATCCCGACCGACCTGACCCACCCGGCCCACCCGACCCACCAGCCCACCTGGCCCACCTGGCCCACCCGCCCCACCCGGCCGGGTGCTCACCGTTTCTCAATGACGATGTCTCCGCTGAAGGTTCGAACTATCAGGGTGGCGCTGCCGTCGCCGAAGGTGCCGCGAATCGAGCGGCCGGGGCCGAAACGCCGGCGATCCGTCCGCCTGCCGGAGTCGCCACCAATGGTGATCGGCAGATCCGACCGGACGTTGCCACTGAAGGTGTTCGCGGTCAGCTCGAATCCCGTGGATCCCGACAGGGTGAGGCGGATGCCGCCCGAGTGGGTGTTGATGTTGTAGCGGCCGGCTTTGACGATGGAGCCCGCGTATTCGATGTGGCCGCTCACGGTCTTGCCGTCCAGGCGGTCGCACGTCGCGTCGATGATCGTGACGTTGCCGCTCACCGATCCCAGATCGAGGCCGCGAGCCTTCAGTCCCTTCGCCGAGACGCTGCCGCTCACGCTCGTGGCCGAGAGATCGCCATCCGTGGTCACGCCGCCGACCGACACGTCGCCGGACACGCTTTTCGCCAGTTCCAATTTGGGCGTCGACGCGGTGATCACGTCGCCGCTCACGCTTTCGGCGCGAACGGCGCCCTGCACGTTCGAGAGCTTTACCGTACCGGAGATGGATTTCACGTCGATGGCCGCGGATGACGGGACAGCGATGGTGTAATCCACCGACACCTCGCTCGACCGATCGCTCCAGTTCCGCTCGTATTCAGTGCGGACTTCGACGCGGCCGGGACGCTCGTCGACGTCGATAGTGACCCGCGCCAGCTGGCTCTTGTCGCCGCGCGTTCGCTTCACCGCCTCGATCGTCACCTCGTCGCCGGTGCCGCCCGTCACCGTGATATCGCCCGCGACGTTGGAGATCGAGACGCGGCCGTCACGGCCAATACGGATCTTGCGCGACAACCGTTCGGTCTGCTCCGGCCCGCGGTTGCGCCCTTGATACGCGTCGGCGGCGGCGCGCGCGTGTTCGCGAATGACGACCCGGTGGCCGTCGTGGTCCTGCGCCGCGGCGGGGAGACCCGCCATGACAGCGGCGAGCGCGAGGAGAAAAGTCGGTCGCATGTCCATTCAGCCTTTTTGTTTGAGCCCGGAAACGATTCGTGCCGCTCCAGCCTCGTTGCCTTTACGCATTTCGTTGATGAGCGCCACGGTGTCCTGCAGCAGAGCGATCTTCGTTTTGAAGTTGTCGATCAGGCTCTGCTGCGCCGGCTCGCTGTTCGGCTGAGTGTGCAGGGCCTCGCGGCTCTCGACGATTGCCTGATCGATGACGGCGAGATTCTTCTGCAGCGTCGCCGCCGTCCGTGGATCCAGCGCGCCCTGCTCGGCGTGGGCGATCTGCTCCAACCCCTTGATCGCTTTTTCGTAATGCTCCGAGGCCTGGCGCAGCTCCGCTTCCACCGACTGCGCGTCGCTGCCGGCCGCAGTCTGGGGGGCCACCTGCTGCGCCGGTCCGGACTGTGATCCGAATCGCGGCAACCGGAGCGTGAGAGACGCAGCGATGATGATGACCGCCGCTGCGGCGAGCCCCAGCCACATGAGACGCGATCCCTTGAAAGTGCCCGGCGTGCGGCGGGGCTCGAGGCCGCCCGGCTGAACACCTTGCGCTTCGATATCCAGGCGAATCGCGCGTTCGACACGCGACCACGTCCGGGCCGGCGGTTCGCGCAGCTCGAGCGAGCCAACCGCACGGCCGACTGCGCCCAGGCCGTCCACGATGGTGCGACAGTTCGCACAGGTCTCGAGATGACGCTCGACTTCGGTCCGCTCGGCCGGGCCGAGCGTGCCGTCCACGAGCTCGTTCAGAACGTCTTCGTGTGGATGCATGATCTTCAAGAAGAACGCAAAGGCCGCTGAGGCCGCAAAGCCAAGAATGTCCGAAGCACCTTTGCGGCCTTCGCGGCCTCTGCGTTCAACGTAATCGACATGACGACACCGTTATTCCCGCAGAAACGCCCGCAGTTTTGCCCGCGCCTTGAATACCTGCGATTTCGACGTGCCCTCTGCCACACCCAGGAGCTTGCCGACTTCCTTGTGATCGAGTCCCTCGATATCGTGCAGAACGAAAGCCTCGCGGCAGCCGTCCGGCAGGCGCTCGATCGCCCGTTCCAGATCCAGCCGGATATCCGGTGTCTCGCGCCGAGCGAGCGGCTGGTATGAATGGTCGCCGTCGAGCGTGTCGGTGAGCGTCTTCATCCTCGCCGCCCGGCTCCTGACGTAGTCGAGGCAATGATTCAGCGCCAGGCGATACAACCAGGTGCCAATCGTCGCGTCGCCCTTGTAGGTGCCGATCTTCCGGTACGCCTGAAGGAAGATTTCCTGGAGCAGGTCCTCGCCATCCTCAAGCGAGCCTGCCATCCGGCACGCCAGCGTGTAAATCCGTGCAGCCTGCCGGCCGTACAGGATTTCGAACGCATCGACATCGCCGGCCCGGCAGCGGCGGGCCACGTCCTCGTCGGCCGGACTCACTGTCAACTCTTTAGACGAAAAGGGGATAACGGAGCGTTGCCTCGGGGCAGTCACGTAAGCAGATACGACAAAACACGCGGATCGGGTTCGGATCCCGGCGTGTTGCCTGTAAAACGTGGGGTCTGGCTTCCGTGGGGTCCGGCTTCGCCGGATTGT
>QHWF01000618.1 GCA_003222455.1 Acidobacteriota bacterium | reverse complement strand
CAGGCTCTTCACGACGGCGAACGACCCAGCTAAGGGGGAAAGGCGAAACTATCCGCGGACGGCAAGCCGTCAAGCGTCGGCGGGCTCCATCCGAGCGCGTGTTTCCTGTCCGGACGGCGCAAACTTTCGCCGCTCGGCTCGGTGTCCGCGCCAATCGGCTGCCGTCTTGAGCACGACCAACACCACCAGCGCGAAGAGGGGCGAGCCCAGCAGCATGACGACCCACCCCCCCAGCAGCACGGTCATGTGGAGCACCATGACTCGGCCGTATGGCTGGGACATCAAGGCGTTCAGCGACGCGCGCTGGTATTCGCCGCTCCGCACGTAGTTCCAATAGAAGGAAAGGCCGTGGCTGATCACGAGGCCCAGCAAGGACCAGCCGAGCTGGTTCGCCCGAATGGCGGCCGGGACGGTGGTGAGCAGGTCAAACCCCTGCGCCCCCTTGGGACCAAAGAATGACACCACGAGCACGCCGTGGATGTAGGTGAACCCCCCGAAATGCACGAGGAAAAACGGAATGAGAAATGCTTTGCCCAGCCAGTACGCCGGCTGCTGCGGCTGGGCGAGCAGCAGCTTGGCGACATTGAAGCCACCAACGACCACGTTTTCCAGCCAGTACAGGAGCACCAGAGGAAACACGGTCCAGCCGAGGAACAGCACGCCCACGAGCGGGATAGCGTTCGCGATGACCAGGGCGGCTAGGGATGGCGTCACGGAGAAGCAATATGGGAGATTTCCTGATCCAGATGACGATCGACCCCCGCATCAGCCAGGCGTTCGCTGCCGAGAACGGCTTCCCGCTCGAGCCGCACCTCATCGTGCTTGCGCTGATGGGGTCGCATAGCCACGGCACCTACATCCCGCCGGAAGAGCCCAATGCGATCGACGACATCGATTTGATGGGTTTTGTTGTGCCACCACTGCGGTTTCATCTCGGCTTGCCGCGCTGGGAGCACTGGCGCATGCAGCAGGACGAGCTGGACGTGGTGATCTACAGTCTCGAAAAAGCGGTTCGGCTGCTGCTCAAGAGCAACCCCAACATCGTCGGATTGCTGTGGCTGCGGGAGAACGAGTACGTCCACCGCCACGAGACCTTCGAGCTGTTACGCAGCCGGCGCGCGGTGTTCTCATCGCAGGCGGCGGCCGACGCGTTCGCCGGCTACGCGGCCGATGAGTTGCGGCGCATGCAGGCGTTCAACCTCGAGCGGATGGAGGAGTACGAAGCGCTGACGACGGAGATCCGCGCCCGCGGACCATTGGCTGAGGTCCTCGAAGCCGACAAGGCGAAGCTGGAACACATCGCGCGGAATTGGCGGCTCTCGCTCGAAACATTGACCGCTTTCCGCAAACTGCACCACGAGCATTTCAGCGGCTACATGGGCGAGAAGCGAAAGGCCATGGTGCGGAAGCACCAGTACGACGTAAAGAACGCGGCGCATCTCATTCGCCTGCTCCGCATGGGCATCGAGTTTCTGGAGACAGGGCAGCTGCGCGTCTTTCGCTCGATGGACGCTGACGAGCTGAAGCAGATCAAGCGCGGCGGCTGGACTTTAGAGCAGGTCAAGGCGGAGGCCGAGATGCTGTTCGGGCGGATTGAAGCTGCGCGGGCCCGATCGTCATTGCCCGAGCGGCCTGACGAACCAGCGGCCAACGACCTGCTGACCGACATTCACATGCGAGTGCTACGAATCGTCTCAACCGCCGCGGGATTCTCCAGCGCCGAGAGATCGCCAAGGTCGGCCAGACCCAGGTAGGCCCCGCGGATCACCCGGCGGAGAATCTTGGCATTGCGGGTCTTTGGAAGATCCGTCACAAAGCGCACGGCCTGAGGCCGCAACGGCCGGCCGAGTTTTTCCGCGATGGAATCCCCGATCTCACGCGCCAGCGCGTCGGTCGCCTCGTGACCCGGCCGCAACACGGCGAACACGACAATCGCCTCACCTTTGAGCTCGTGCGGCACGCCGATCGCCGCGGCCTCGAGGACCGCCGCGTGCGCCGTCGCGGCGGATTCCACCTCGGCCGGCCCCACGCGCTTGCCCGCCACCTTGAGCGTGTCGTCGCTCCGGCCCTCGATGTACCAGAAGCCGTCGTCGTCGATGCGTGCCCAGTCGCCGTGGACCCAGACGTTGGGGAAGCGGCTCCAGTACGTCGTCAGATACTTCTCCCGATCGCGCCAGAACCCGCGCGTCATGCCAGGCCACGGCTGGCGAATGACGAGCTCACCCACGGCTCCGCGCAACGAACGGCCCTGCGCGTCGGCGACGTCGGCCGCGATCCCGGGGACGGGGCAGGCAAATGCCGTGGCCTTGAGCGGGGTCCAGGTCGTGCAGCCGAGGATGCCACCCGAGCACTCCGTGCCGCCCGAGTAATTGATCAGCGGCGCCCGCTTTTCTCCGACCACGCCGAAGTACCACCACCACGGCTCGGGATTCCAGGGCTCGCCGGTTGAGCCGAGCACGTACAGGGACGAGCGATCGTGTCGGCGCACCGGCTCCTCCCCGGTGCGCATCAGGCCGCGGATCGCCGTTGGTGAAATGCCGAGGTGCGTCACGCGATGCCGCTCCACGATCGACCACACTCGGCCCGCGTCGGGGAAGTCGGGCGCGCCGTCATATAAGAGGATCGTGGCACCGTTGATCAGGCCACCGGCGATCAGCCACGGTCCCATCATCCAGCCGATGTCGGTGAACCACCACAGCAGGTCGCCCGATTGCAGGTCGAACACGTGCGCGAGATCCTGCGCGGCTTTGACCGGGAAGCCGCCGTGCACGTGCACCGCGCCCTTCGGCCGCCCCGTCGTACCCGACGTGTAGATCAGCATGTACGGATCTTCGGGCGAGGTATCGGCAAGACTTTCGTCCTTGCCCTGCGCCATCATGAAGTCCCACGTGACGTCGTGATCTCGGAGTCGTACTTGCCGGCCCAGCCGCGGCACGACGATCACCGTGCGGACGCTGGGCGCGCCGTCCACCGCGGCGTCGGCAGTCTCCTTCATTTGTATCACCTGCCCGCGCCGCAGGAACCCGTCGCCCGTGATGAGCACGCTGGCCTCGCAATCGCGCAGCCGGCCGGCAATCGCGTCGCTGGCATACCCTGAGAAGATGGGTGTGTAAATCGCACCGATCGCCGCGACGGAGAGCGTAGCGATGGCGCACTCAGGTGTCAGGGGCAGGAAGATCCAGACGCGATCCCCCGGCTTGACGCCAAGGGATCGCAGACCAGCGGCGCAGCGTCGCACAGCGGCCGCGAGCTCGCCATAGGTCAGCCGGCGCGTCACGCCTTCCTCGCCTTCGTAGATGAGCGCCGTCCGCGACGGATCGTGACGCAACGCCGAGGCCACGAAGTTCATGCGGCCGCCGAGCCACCAGGTGGTCCACGGAATGCCGCGGGAGCTATCGAGCACGCGGTCGTAGGGTTTTTTCCAGATCAATCCGAGGTCACGGTCGACGGCGCGCCAGAAGCCGTCGAGATCTTCGATCGACCAGCGATGGAGGGAAGGGAAGTCTGTGTGACCGTGGGCTTCGGCAAACTGCCGCAGCCTGCTGCGCGCGAGGTAGGGACGGGTTGGGACCCAGGCGAATGAAGGCATGGATAGATGAAAATAGTCAGCGAGATGGGTAGGGGCGCAGCATGCTGCGCCCCTACATGGTTTAAACGGACCAGCATTCATTGCCATCCTATAGCCATGAACTCGCTCACCCTCCTCCTTGCCCTCTTCGCGCCTGCGCATCCGGCGCTGA
>QHWF01000617.1 GCA_003222455.1 Acidobacteriota bacterium | reverse complement strand
CCGCGCGAGGGACGACGCGCGTGACAAAGGCCTGGTACATCGAGGACCTCGAGCTTGGCGGAAAGGCCCGGACGCGCTGACCTGGTTTGACGAGTGCGGCATCTGATCCCGTCAGCACGGCGTCGAGGACCTTCCCCGACGTGCCAATGGTTCCGGCCGTACGAATCCAGTTCTGGACCGGACGGGCAGAGACGGAGCTCAAGGTGAGCGTCAGCGCGTCGGCCTGCGACTGATCGACCTTCGTCCCGCTCGTGCGCGCGCCGGATCGGAAGCGGGCGCGCACGCGATCCTCGCTCTGAGCGGCGCCACCAGCGTTGGCGGACGTCGTCCCCGGCGCCGGTCTGGCTGGCTCGCGCCCATCCTGAGCGGTCGCGTGACCAGCGGATATCAGGGCGACCAGGAGCGTGTCAGAGAAACAAGAACACGCTCCTAGTAGGCCGGCTTCGCCGGCGAAAACTAGCCATAATTCGAAGATCACAGCGCGCGTAGCGCGCCTACCAGGAGCCCGTTCACTATTACTCGGACGGGCTCCTGGGACGAGTCCGACAATGCGCATCAGTGGCAGTAGTTGTCCTTGCTGTCCATGATGTGGGTGCCCCAGGGGAAGAGCCCCACATTGAAGACTTTCTCGAACGCCTGATTCTTCGCGTCGATAATGACGACGGCGTTTTCGGTCGAGTCCGCCAGGTAAAGCGTTTGATCGGCCGCATCGGTCGTCGCGGTCTCCAGCTGGATGTTCGTGCCAATCTTCATCCGGCCCGCCGGCCTGAGCGTTGACATGTTGTAGACGTAGACGAATCCGCTGGTGGAGCTGATGACGAAGGCTTTGCCCGCGGCGAAGTTCACGCCGGTCATGTCGGCACCGGCTTCCAGTGTCGCGGCGACTTTGTCCGTCTGGAGGTCGATGATCGAGATGGTCTGGTCGCCGTTGTTCGGCGTGATCGCGTACTTCCCGTCATGACTCATGTAAATGCGCCATGGATTCTGGCCCACGCGGATCACCTTGACGATCCTGTCTTCGCGCGGATCAATCTTGCCGACGACCCCAAGGTCGCCGTCGGCCGCGTACAGATATCGACCGTCGTTGGTGGCGGCTGCGATGTTGATGCCTTTGATGTCGCCAAGATACTTTGCGGGATCCAGCTTCGCCACACCCGGCATTTCTGCGATCTGCATCTTCTTCAGCAGCTCGTGTCGGCGGACGTCGATCACGCCCACCCAGTGCGCCCCATAGTTGCCGACGTACGCCTTCGACCCGTCCGGCAGGAACGTCACGTTGAGCGGCTCCTTGAACCCGGGGACGGTTTTGATTTTCGTGAGCGACACCATGTCGATGACCGAGATCGAGTCGCCTTGAGGGTTGCCCTGGTAGTACCAGCGGCCGTCGGGAGAGAAGGACAGGTGCTCGGGGGCGATGTCGACCGGGACGACTTTGACCAGCTCCAGCGTCCGGGCATCGATAATGTAAGCCTTGTTGGCGCGCGTGCCGCCGGTCACCACGTAGCGGCCATCGGGCGACATCATCACCATGTGCGGATTGACGTTGTTCCCCAGAAACGTCTTGCCGACCACCTTCCTGGTTTTGATGTCCATGAACGCGATGTCGTTTGAATCGCGGTTCACGATCATCACCACTGATGTCGGATCGCTGACTTTTACTTCAGCGGCGCGCGCCCTCATGCCGGCCAGGGCTCCCGACAGGCCGGCGCAGACGACAGCGGCTACGATGAAACGTTTTATGATGAACATCGCTCACTCCTGACACCTGTCCTCGAGCCGACGCGAGCACGCGCTAGAAGCTGGCCTGGAGGCGCACGCCCGGCAGCAGGAACGTGTGCGACTCTTGCCCGACGGGTGACTCGAACAGATGCTGGAGGCTGAAGGACAGGCGCAATTTCTCCGAGATCCTGAAATTGTAATAGCCTTCCACGACCTGTTCACTGGGCCCTGACGAGACACCCGTGTGCGCGTACCCGACGCCCCATCGATCGAGCGGATTGAACACCAGGTTGTTCTGGACCTGGAACCCGGCGCTGTAGAACCGGCCGCCGGTCGAGAACAACGTCGTGCTGTCGCCTGCGGGCGCATCCACCTTTCCAGTCCCGTAGCGCCCGAACAGCGTCAGAATCGGTGTGAGCTTTTGATCGACGCTCACGCCAACCGCGCCCCTGCGTTGGCCCGTGCTGTTGTCGCTCCTGTACCACACGCGATAATTCCCCTCGGATAATCCCGGAGGCCGCGCGACATAGCCCACCTCCGATAACGTGTAGATGGAGTCGGTCAGATTGGTGGCGTCGTTGTTGGTCTGCTGGAAACCGCCTCTGAGGCTGAAGCCGTTCTTCGCGTCGAACAGGCCGACCACACCTGAACCGTTCGATGGGAGCACCAGGACCGGGTTGTTCACCAGGGAATCGCTCACGAACTGCGAGGTCTCGTCGTTCGCCACCGCGTTCCGATCGAAGTAATTCGTCAGGTCCACCCGTCCCGCGACGAGCGCCAGCTTGCGTGAGAAGATCTCGGTTCGGACCCATGCTTCCCGCACGTTCACTTCGTTGTTCCGAACCAGCCGCGACGCGTAACTATTGAGCAGCGTCAGCCCGTGACGTTCAGCATCCGGAGAGGCGCCGCTCAAGCCGACGAGGTCGGCAAAGAAGGTCGTGTATTGCGCGAGGCCCGCGGAAAACAACAGGTCGGCCGAGGCCAGCTGGTACGCATGCCCGTTGGCCTCCGTTGAAAGACCGCTTGTCTGTTTTGCGAATTGAGTCACACTCGCGGCGCTGACCCCGACCGCGATCTTCTTGGCTTCCTGATCAGCCAACGCCTGCTCGAGCTTCTCGTTGATCGTCTGCCGGCGATAGACGCGTTCCCGCTGATACGTCACCTGTTTCTTCGCGCCAGGAACAGGTTCTTCAGACTCGTTCCCATTGTTGTCGACGTACACCTCAATGCGCCTGGGACGGGTCTCGGGTTCCGACAACACGGTGCTCGATTCCAAATCCGCGATGCGCCGTTCGAGAGCGTTGATTCGGTCGATCAACGCCTGCATTTCTGCAGCCGTCCCTGCTCCGGCCCGCGGCGCCGCCTCCGCTCCAGGAATCTCGAGCGGTTGCAACGTGACCGCTATGGTCTGCGGCTGGTTCGACACGGTGACTTCCTGCGATGAGCGCTCGAATCCACTGAAGTCCACCTGCAACACGTACTGGCCTGGCGACACTTGATCGATTGAGAACGTCCCATCCGCGCCCGACTGCGTCGTCCGTTCCGTTCCTGCCATTCCCGGCATGTTCGGCATTCTGGGCATCACGGATGTGCCCGGCGGCGGCAGCAATCTCAAGGTCACGACGGCGCCTGTGATGATTCCACCCTGTGCATTGGCGACGCGGCCGCTGACCGATACCGTTTGCGCCGACACGGCGGTCGAGGCCATGACGAACGCTAGCAGCCCGTGGTGAAAGTGTGGCGTCGCACCGAGACGGGCGAGGCGCCTCGCGGGCAAGGCGCGACGACCGAGAATACCGGGAGTATTTAAGGGAGGAGCAACGCAGCCCGCGAGG
>QHWF01000616.1 GCA_003222455.1 Acidobacteriota bacterium | reverse complement strand
CAACGTGAACACTTTGACGGCGACGAGGCGATCGCGCTGCTGGTCGTACGCATGAAAGACCGGGCCGAATGTTCCGGCGCCGATCTGATGAAGGACACGAAAGGGACCCAGCGCGTCGGGCCGCGCGGCGCCGGAAGTATCCGTGGTCAGTGAACGACCCTCCAGGTAGGCTGAATGCATCGTAACCTTTTTCTTTGCGTCCTTGGCGACTTTTTCGTTCGATCGCGATGGACCCGATTGCTTGACAGTATCGTTCGCGCTCTGAGACAGTAAGGCGTTCTGGTGCAAGTCAACTCATCTCAGGCTTCTGTGCGTATTCCGGTCGACGTTCGCCGTTTTCCGTGGATCAGACGGCTCGCGGCCGATTACGCGTACGATTTCAAATCGGTCGCGCCGTTTTTTTCCGGCGATCCGGCCGATCGACGGGCCTGGGCCGATGCGATCGCACGAACGCAGACGCACGATCGGCGTCGCGACGACGTCGCCGCCGTCATCGCCCGGCAGCAGGAACGGCGTCAGTCGCCGCCGGCCGCGCGTGAAAACGGCCGATTGCTGGCTGACCGGAAGACCGTCGCCATTGTGACGGGGCAGCAGGCCGGGCTGTTCGGCGGGCCGGTCTTCACACTGCTGAAAGCGCTCACCGCGCTGAAGCTGGCCGATCAGGTCTCACGCGACCACGGCGTGCCGGCCGTCGCCATCTTCTGGATCGATGGCGAGGATCACGACTGGGAGGAGGTCCGATCGTGTACGGTCTTCGAACATGACCTGAAACCCGAGACCGTGTCACTGCCCCCCCGCCCCGGCGCCGATCCCGTCCCAATTGCGAAAATCCCTCTCGACGAATCGATTCTCGCCGCCCTCGATCAGATCGAGCACGTGCTGCCGCCAACCGAGTTCCGTCCCGCGGTGCTCGGGGCTCTCCGGAGAACCTATACGCCCGGCACCGGCATGGCCGACGCATTCGGCCGGTGGATCGAACATGTGCTGGGCGACCGCGGGCTGATCGTCTACGACTCGTCGGACCCGGCATCGAAGCCGCTGGCCAGTCAGATATTCGCTCGCGAGTTGTCACGCCCGGGGCAAACGGTCAAGCTTGCGGCGCTGGCTGGATCCGACCTGACGGCTCGCGGGTATCACGCGCAGGTGAATGCGCACGACGACAGCCTGGCGCTCTTCCACCTGGACAGAAGCCGGCGCGCGATCCGCCAGCACCACCATGCCTTTGTTGTCGGCGAGCGCCGATACCCGCCGGCGCAACTGCTGCAGGAGGCGACGGAACAACCGGCCGCCTTCAGTCCCAGCGTGCTGCTGCGGCCGGTCGTGCAGGACGCGATTTTTCCGACGATCTGTTACGTGGCCGGGCCGAACGAGCTCGCCTATCTGGGACAGCTGCGCCGCGTGTACGAACACTTCGGCGTGCCGATGCCGCTGATGTATCCGCGCGCGACGGCCACGATTTTCGACGCTGCGGCGCTGCGGTTCCTGAACAAATACAATCTCCCGCTCGAAGCGCTCCAGGCCCAGGACGAAGCGGCGTTGAATGCCCTCCTCCAGGCACAGATTCCCCAGGCGATCGAGGAATCGTTCAGCGGCGCGACCGGCGCGATCGAGTCGCAGATGACGCGCCTCATCGAGGCCGTCCCGGCGCTCGATCCGACACTGGAAGGGGCCGCGCGGTCGACACTCGGCCGTATGCAGCACGATCTGGTGACGCTGCATACGAAGATCATTCAGGCGGCGAAGCGCCCCAAACGGCCACCCGCAGGAGCGCACGATTGGTTTCGTGTGGTTCCTGAACCAGTACGGCCCCGCTCTCGTGGAACGCCTCGACGAAGAGCTGCCGCTCGACCTTGGACGGCATTGGATCGTCACCATCTAGGACGACACCGGCGCCAGCCTGCTTTCAGCGGATTTCAGGGTAATTAGTGGCATCAATGGCCACGAAGAACACGAAGACACGAAGAAGAAATGGCTGTTTTTCGTGTCCAGATAGCCTGGCGGGTTTATCCCGATGCGGCTCAAAGTTCTCACGTGTCCAAGCTCCGCGGGTTTTCCATGCCAACTTGCCAGATGACTTGATTTTCGTACGAAGTGGCTTCTCTTCTTCGTGTTTTCGTGTTCTTCGTGTTCTTCATGTCCAGATAACGTGGCTGGTTACCCCGATGCTGCTCAAAGCTGATTCCAAGCCCTGCGAACATTGCGAGCGAGTGCAAAGTGCCCACAGGGAGCAACCGATAAACTCTTCGCCGCCTTCGTCAGCGGTGTGGTCTCCATGAAAAAAGCGGTTCGCCTGAAAATTCGCCTCTCGTTGTGGTGGCGGAAGCCGTGGGTGCGGCGGACCGCGGTCGGGCTGTCCATCCCTGCGGCCGTGCTGTGCGTTGCGGCGGTCTACTACTACATCAGCTTCGCGCGGTTGATCGACGCACGGCTTCACGGCGAGCGCGAGCGCGTGTTCCCGCGCGTGTTTGCCCGGCCGCTCGAGCTGCGACGCGGTCAGGCGCTCACCGATCGCCAGCTGATCGATCGGCAATTCGCCGTTGGGGCGGGAGTCATCGCCGTCATGGCCCGCGGGCCGGAAACCAAAGGCCAGGTGGTACGCGTGGTGTTCCAGCGCCCGGCGCGTGGGGTCGCCAACGTGGCGCGCGCGACCGCGCGAAAGGCGCCGCCGCCACGGCCGGCCGACCGCGTCCTCAACCTCGAGCTCGGCAGCAAACCGGCCGAGCGATTAACGCTGGATGCGCCCGTGCTCACCGCGCTCATGAACGGCGAGCGCGAGAAGCGCCGCCCCGTCGCGCTGTCCGCCATTCCCGATCGCATGATCCAGGCGGTGCTCGCCATCGAGGATCATCGTTTCTACGATCACCCGGGCGTCGATCCGATTGGTGCCCTCGGCGCCGTGTTCTCGTACTTGACCGGCCGGCGCTCGTACCTCGCCGGCGGCAGCACCATCACCCAGCAGCTCGTGCGCAACGTGTTCCTGCCGAAATTCGAGGGGATGACGCTGCAGGACGCGCGTGCGCGGACGTTGAAGCGCAAGGCGCTGGAGATCTGGGTCTCACTGGTCCTGACCCGGCGCGCGTCGAAGGACGCGATTCTGGAGATGTACTTGAACGACATCCCGCTGGGACAGCGCGGATCGTTCGCGATCACCGGCGTGCCGGAAGCGGCGCGTCTGTTTTTCGGTAAAGACATCTCGAACGTGACGCTCGTCGAAGCGGCGACGATCGCCGGCGTGATTCAGTCGCCGTCGGCGCTCTCGCCGTTCAACAATCCCGCCCGATGCAAGGAGCGGCGCAACGTCGTGCTTCAGGCGATGGTGGATGCCGGGTTCGCGAGCGCGGAGGTCGCGGAGCGCACGTCACACGAGCCTCTGGCGGTCGTTCAGCGTGCGCTCGAAGCCGAGGCGCCGTACTTCGTCGACTTCGTCAACCAGGGACTCGCCGAGGGCTATCCGGGTCTCACCACCAAAAGCAACGAAGCGGTCGATGTGTATACGACGCTCGACCTCCACTTGCAGCGCATCGCGCAGGACGCCGTTCGCAGCGGGCTGACACGCGTCGACGAGTTGCTGTCGCGGCGCCGCCGCCGCGGGAAGGCCGAGGCCGCGCTCATCGCCGTCGATCCGCGCACCGGCGAGCTGCTCGCCTTTGTCGGCGGCCGTTCCTATAACCAGTCGCAGTACAACCGTGCCGTCCTGTCGCGGCGCCAGCCGGGATCGGTCTTCAAGCCGTTCGTGTATCTGGCGGCCTTCGAGCAAGCCCTCGCCGAGGGCAAGACCGACGTGACACCCGCGTCGATTGTCAACGACGAACCGGAGACGTTCGAGTTCGACGATCAGGTCTGGACGCCCGAGAACTACGAGAACAAGTACGACGGGCCGATCACGTTGCGGCACGCGCTCGCGCACTCGAGAAACCTGGCGACCATTCACGTCGCGCAGAACGCCGGCTACGACCACGTGGCGGCGTTGTGGAAGAAGCTCGGAGTCGGGAATTCGCCGAAGCCGTATCCGTCCATTGCGCTCGGTGTGTTCGAAGCCACGCCGTACGAGATCGCGACGGCCTACACGGTCTTTCCGAACGATGGCGTCATCCGTCCCCTGAAACACATCGAGCGCATCGTCAGGGGCGGAAAAGACGTGACGAAACCGCCGGCTGCGCAACCGCGACAGGTGGCCCGGCCCGACACCACCTTCCTCGTGACGAACATGATGCGGAGCGTGCTGAACGAAGGCACGGCGGCCGGCGCCCGGGCGGCCGGCTTCAAGAACGACGCCGCCGGCAAGACTGGCACGACCAACGATCTGCGGGATGCCTGGTTTGTGGGCTTCACACCCGAGTTGCTGACGGTCGTCTGGGTCGGCTTCGACGACAACCAGCCGGTAGGGCTGAGCGGCGCACAGGCGGCGCTGCCTATCTGGACACAATTCATGAAGGCGGCGCTCGCCGGTTATCCCGACGCACCGTTCGAGCCACCCGAAGGCATCACGTTCATCGACATCGATCCCGACACCGGCAAGCTGGCAGCCCCCGGGTGCCCGCGGACGTTCCGCGAAGCGTTCCTCGCCGGCACCGAGCCGACGGACGTATGCGAATTGCATCGGTTCTGATCCGATGCTCCCGAGTCCAACCGACCAACTGACGGCCATTGAACGCAAAGCCCGCGAAGGCCGCTAACAAGTACGGTTTTTCTTCGCGTCCTTTGCGCCTGCCAGGCCGTAGCTCGATCAAGTCCCGTCGAGCGAAGGCTGGGCCTCTGCGTTCAATCGTGGCGTTCGCTCTAACTCGCGGCAGGTCAAGTTTGAAACGTGCCGCGTCGTATAATCATCAGAGAACATGAATCGCGAAGTGTTCGCGGCGGTCGCCGACGCGCTCGATCGAGGTGAGCCCGCCGCTCTCGTCACGATCGTTTCCGCAACCGGATCGACCCCTCAGCGGATCGGCGCGAAGATGCTCGTCTTTGCGGATGGCCGGATGATCGGAACGATCGGCGGCGGGTGTTACGAGAACGACGCCTTCTGGAAGGCGCGCGAAGCGATCACCGATCGCAAACCCCGGCTCGTCCACTACGAGCTGTCGGACGATTTCGCCCAGGAGACCGGTCTCATCTGCGGCGGTCAGATGGACGTGTACATCGAACCGATCGAGCCGTCGCCCGAGCTGTACGTGGTCGGCGCCGGACATGTCGGGTTTCATCTCGCCCGGCTGGCGCACGACGTCGGTTTCCGCGTGCACGTGATCGACGATCGTGAGAAGTTTGCGAACAGCGAGCGCTTCCCGAACGCCGTCGAGATCGTGGTCGACGACATCCCGTCGTGGATCGCGCGGGCGACGATCCCGGCCCATGCCTACGCGGTGATCGTCACGCGCGGCCACACGAACGACCTGGAAGCGCTTCGGGCGCTTGCGCCCCGCGAGTTGCGCTATCTCGGGTTGATCGGGAGCCGGGCGAAAGTGGCGCGCATCTACGACGCGCTCGTCGCCGATCAGACGCCGGCCAATCTCCTGACCCGCGTGCATGCGCCGATCGGCCTCGATATCGGCGCGGTCACGCCGCAGGAGATCGCGGTCAGCATCCTGGCCGAGTTGATCGCGGTCAAACACGGGAAATTCACCACCCGGGAGACGGCGGATCTCTCGATGAAGTGGCAGCCGCCCAAACTCGCGGCTGATCGTTGAACCACGAGCTCCAGGCAAATCAGAGATACGACGAGCAACGCAGAACTCGCGGAACTCGCAGAAATGCCCTAGTACGCTTCTTCTCGGCGGGTTCTGCGGTCTAGCTAGCTAGCAGTCCGTGGTGAAAGTCCAGCGTCGCACCGAGGGCGGCGAGGCGCCCCGCTGATTCACCCCACGGCGCACAGTCCGCGCCGTGGGGACCCCGGCGGAGCGGCGCGACGACTGAGCATATCGGGAATATGTGAGGGAGGAGCAACGCAGTCAGCACCGGGGCCCCCACCGCGCGTTTTCCAGCGCGGTGGGGTGGAGCGGGGATGCATCGCCGGCCGAATGCAGCCGGAGTTTCACCACGGGCTGCTATGCGTTGATCGTCCGGGGGTCTGTCCCATACGGAAAGAACCGTAGTATGTCCCTGCTGATTCGCAGCGGAACCATCGTCACGATGAACGACGCCTTCGAGGTCCTGGAAGGCGACGTCTCGATCAGCGGCGGCCGCATCGCCGCCATCCACCCGACCATCACCACGCCGCACGATCGCATCGTGGACGCGAACGGCGGTTACGTGCTGCCAGGGTTCGTGCAGACCCACGTTCATCTGTGTCAGACGTTGTTTCGTGGCTACGCCGACGACCTCACCTTGATGGACTGGCTGCGACTGCGGGTCT
>QHWF01000615.1 GCA_003222455.1 Acidobacteriota bacterium | reverse complement strand
CGGTTCCGGCCGCTCGCCAAACGCACCTGCGAGTCCGCAGTGAGATGACCGCGACGCGGCGAACGCGCGTCAGGCTGGCCGGCCTCTCCGCCTTCGCGACGGTTCTGGCGTTGGTGGCTGGTGCAGCCGGTGTTGAGCTGTGGACCCGGCTGACGTGGCAACCGTTGAAGGGCGTGCCGGGATTCTTCCTGTCCGATCCCGTGCGGATCCAGCGGCTTGCTCCTGGGTACGTGGGGTGGTTTGCCGGAGTGCCGGTCCGAATCAATCAACTCGAGCTCCGCGACGACCGCGAGTACAGCCTCGCCAAGAATGCGAACACCTTTCGGATCCTCGTCCTGGGCGACTCGGTCACCTTCGGGCATGGCTCCGTCTACGAGCACACGTATCCTCACCTTCTCGAGCAGCGGCTTCGCCGGTGGCGACCGGATGTCGACTGGCAGGTCTGGAACGCGGCGGTCCCCGGCTACAACACGAGTCAGGAACTGGCCCAGCTTCTTCAAATCGGCCCGACGTTCCAGCCGGATCTCGTGGTGGTGGGGTTTTTCTGGAACGACGTCGCCGATAATTTCCGCGTTGGCGAGCCTGGCCGCGTTGCGCGCATGGCGAGTGCCGTGCTGTCGTCCCTGTACCGCCACGTCTACTCGATCGAGCTCTACAAACGGGCGTACCTTCAGCTCGCCTGGAAGCTGTCGTCCTCGAACAGCTACCGGCTGCGAGTCGAGCACCTTGCCGAAGAGAAGGACCTCCTCGCCGACGTCCGGCAGGTCCGGGACCTCGAGGATCAGCAACTCACTCCGTTCGAGCGGCTGACCGACGACGAGGTGGCGTCCACCCGGTGCGCCGATGCGCCGGGGCTGGCGCCCGGCTGGAATGCTGCGTTGAAGCGCGAGCGGGGATGGCCTTACTGGCTGGAAGCCGTACGCCGGTTGCAGGAGATGAACCGGCGCGGTGCGTATCGTGTGGTCTTCTTTCTCAACATGGCACCGCTCGTGTGTCCCACCTCGGATGTGTTTTACGACGGCGGATCCGCGGAGCTCGATCGCTTCTACCTGACGATCCTGGCCGACGGCGCTCCGGCCGTCAGCACGTACGGCGAATTCCGCCGCCTGCGCCCGTCACAGATGCCGATGGCGTCGGGCCACGCGATTGGCAACTCGAATGTCGTCAAAGCCGGCGTCCTGTTCGACTATCTCCGGCGTGAGGTGCTTCCCTGTGTGCAGGCTTCCGCTCCGCGGCCGGAATGCCGGAACGATCAAACGCTGACGCGATGACGTCCCCCTGCAAGTCTTCGACGCCGTCGTAGACCGCCACGACGATCAACGCAGAACACGCCGAGCTCGCAGAATGGAGCTGGTTTTCTCTGTGGGGTTCTGCGAGTTCCGCGTTGGCCGTCGTCGCTGACCTTTCCTCGAGGAGCCAATCACAAAATGACTAGAGATGCGCTGACGCGTCCCCATGGTGGCGTTCTCGTGAATCGGGTTGCCGACGTCGAGGGGCGGCGCGCCGGCCTCGAGGCAGCGGCGAAGTTGCCCGCAATCCGACTGACGCCTTTCCAACACTCCGACGTGGTGTGTATCGCCACGGGTGTGTTCACGCCGCTCACTGGATTCGTCTCGCGCCGCGACTACGAGTCGATCCTGGACTGCATGCGCCTCGCAAATGGCGTTGTCTGGAGCATCCCGATCACCCTGGCGATCACATCGGAGATGGCGAAGTCCGTCGGCACGAAGCCGGTCGTGGCCCTCGAGGATCCGTCGGGCCGGCTCGTCGCGACCATGGAGATCGTCGACCGGTTTTCGTACGACAAACAGCGGGAAGCGACGGCGGTGTACCGGACCACCGACGCGGCGCATCCGGGCGTCGCTCGCTTGTACGATCAAGCCGACGTGCTGCTGGCGGGCGCGGTCACGCTTTTCGAGCGGCCGATGGACGAGCCGTTCGCCGCCTTCCGGCGGGATCCTGCGGACACGCGCCTTCTGTTCGCCGAGCGCGGCTGGCGCCGCGTGGTGGGATTTCAGACGCGCAATCCGGTCCACCGCGCTCACGAGTACATCCAGAAGGCGGCGCTCGAGATCTGCGACGGCCTGCTGCTGAATCCGCTCGTGGGCGAGACCAAGAGCGACGACATTTCGGCGGCGACGCGGATGGAGAGCTATCAGGTGCTGATTGACAACTATTATCCGAAGGATCGCGTCGTCCTGAGCGTCTTTCCGGCGGCGATGCGATACGCCGGGCCCCGCGAGGCGATCTTTCACGCAATCGCCCGCAAGAATTACGGCTGCAGCCACTTCATCGTCGGCCGCGATCACGCGGGAGTCGGGAACTATTACGGCACCTACGATGCGCAGAAGATTTTCGACCAGTTCGCGCCCGGGGATCTCGGCATCACGCCGCTCTTCTTCGAGCACACGTTTTTCTGCCGCAGCTGCGGCGGCATGGCGTCGACCAAGACGTGCCCGCATGACCGGTCGAGCCGCGTGACGCTGAGCGGGACGCAGGTCCGCGACATGTTGACGAAGGGGCAGATCCCGCCGCCGGAGTTCACCCGGGCCGAGGTCGCGCAGGTCCTCATCGAGGGCATGCGCGCATGAACGGGCCGCACACCGGTTTCACCCTGTGGTTCACGGGGCTGTCCGGCGCCGGGAAATCGACGCTGGCACAGGTGATCCGGGACGACCTCGTCGCACGCGGCCGGCGGGTGGAGATCCTGGACGGCGACGAAGTCCGGACGAACTTGAGCAAGGGCCTCGGGTT
>QHWF01000595.1 GCA_003222455.1 Acidobacteriota bacterium | reverse complement strand
CGGCTCTCCCCCCGTTTATGACCCGCTGGATGCCAGCTCACAACAGAGTTGAAGGGTCCGCACGTCGGTTGCAAGGGTCCTCTCGAACTAGACACGACAATCTGCATCGACGTGATCAGGAAACGTCATCGTTCAGTGCTCGACCGATTCGCCGACCACGCTGTCGGTGACATCGGCGTCTCGACGATCACGCTCGCCGAACTTGAATACGGCGTGAGTGCCAGCAGTCGACCTACCAAAAACCGGGAGGCATTGGATCAGTTCATGTCTCCCTTGGACGTCGCACCGTTTGATCGCGACGCCACGGCCGTGTCCGGCCGCCTGCGTGCGGCGCTCGAGAAGAGAGGCCAAACGATCGGTTCGATGGACCTGCTGATAGCGGCCCACGCCGTGCGCCTCGACGTTCTCCTTATCACGCACAACGTTCGCGAGTTCAAGCGAGTCCCCGGCTTACGAATCGAAGACTGGACGTAAGGACGTCGCGCTGCGGTTGAGCTGTGACGTACGTCGTGACATAACCCTATAGTGCAGGATACGCAGATTGGAAAGTTGGTAGCGGTACGGGGATTCGAACCCCGGTCCCGTGGCTGAGAACCACGTGTCCTGACCCCTAGACGATACCGCCATGCCCCGCGCGGGAACCTCCCATTCTATCGGCCCCTGAACATCCGGTCAACGAGCCCGCCATCTGAATCGCCCGCTTCCGCCCCGCTGCGCCGTATGGCCCCACCATCAACGCAGAACAGGCAGAACAAAACCCCCCGGCTTTCCCCGAGCTCAGCGAGCTCTGCGTTGATCGGCGGGCCTCTTCTCCGTCTCGGCACGAGGCACCGCCAAAGGATCTTTGTGAGCGGCGCGTGCTTTGTGGTTCAATCCAAAGATTATGGTCCGCGCCCTTGTCGTGCTGATCGTCCTGGCCGGAATCGCCTACGGAGTCGCGTACGTGGTGGCGGGCCGGGGGGCACCGCCGCGGATCACTATCGCGAAACCCGATCGCCCAATCGGCCAGGCCGGGACGCTCGAGATTACGGCCGAAGCGCCGAACGCGCGCTTCACGGCGCTGAACGTCGTGCTCGAACAGAACGGCCGCACCCTTCCGCTGTTTTCGCTCGACAAGCAGACGGGCACCGTTTCTCAACCGGATCCGAACCGGCTTCAGGTCTCGCGCCCGCTCGGCAAGCAAAGCGTCCCCGAGCTGCAGTCGGGTGCCGCGCGGATCATCGTCACAGCGGTGCGGCCGTCGTTCCTGAAACTCCGCCTGCTCACGAGCGTGGAGACAAAACCCTTTCAAGTGCGGCTCGAACCGCCGCGGATTGCCGTGTTGTCCACGCACCACTACGTGAACCATGGCGGATCGGAAATGGTCGTGTATCGCGCGACGCCCGCCGACGTCGCGTCGGGCGTGCGCGTCGGCAGCATCGAATATCCAGGGTTCCCGGCGGCAGGCGCCGGCGCCACCGGGACCGCGCCCGACACGAAAGTCGCGTTTTTTGCGCTGCTGCACGATCAGGACCTGCGAACACCGATCGCGGCGTTTGCACGCGACGAGGCAGGCAACGAAGTGAAGGCGGGCTTCATCGACAACGCGTTCGAGAAGCCGTTCAAGAAGAGCCGCATCGAGCTCGACGACAAGTTCATCGATCGCGTGGTTCCCGAAATCATCGAACATTCGCCGGAGCTGAAGATGACGGCGCCGGCTGCGGGCAGTCCGGAGATGCTCGCCGCATTTCTCAGGATCAACGGCGAGCTGCGCAAGCTGAATGCCGGGCAGATTGCGGCGTTCTCGACGAAGACGTCGGCCACCCGTTCCTGGACGCAGCCGTTCGTGCAGCTCGGAGGCTCCCAGGTCGAAGCGAGTTTCGCCGATCATCGAACCTACCTGTACAAAGGCAAGGAAGTCGATCAGCAAACGCACCTGGGGTTCGACCTGGCCGTCACGGCGCGCGTGCCGGTCATCGCGGCGAACGATGGCGTGGTGATGAACGCGAACTGGCTCGGCATCTACGGGAATTGCGTCGTCCTCGACCACGGCATGGGCGTCCAGTCGCTCTACGGACATCTTTCGTCGTTCGACGTCGGCGTCGGCGACAAGGTGATGCGCGGCCAGACCATCGGCCGAAGCGGCATGACCGGACTCGCCGGCGGCGATCATCTGCATTTCACGATGCTCGTCGGCGGCCGCATGGTGAATCCGGTGGATTGGTGGGATCCGCATTGGATTGCGGACCGCGTCGAGCGCAAGCTCAAGGACGCGTCGGCAACATCCGGGTCGGTAACATCTGTAAGGTAGAATGTGCTGTTCTGCTTACCTATTTTGATCAGGAGAGGTCAATGCCCCGACGAAACGTATGGGTGAGTGTCCCCAGCTGGACGATGGTTGTCGCGCTCGCTGTCGCAACGGCTGCCTGCGGCGGAAGCAAGGAAACGTCGTCCGAGCCTTCCGCGCCGGCCGGCACGCCGGGAGGCGAGAAGGTCGATAAATCCACTGCCGGCAGCGTGACGGGAACGGTCACGCTCGACGGCACGGCGCCGAAAAACGAAGCGATCAAGATGAACGCCGATCCGGTATGTATCCGCGAAGCGAAAGGGCCGCAGTTCCAGGAAACGTACCTGGTTGGCGACGATGGAAAGTCGCTCGGGAACGTGTTCGTGTACGTCAAGGATGGCCTCGGCAACTACGCCTACGATCCACCGACCGATCACCCGAAAATCGATCAGAAGGAATGCCGATACCATCCGCACGTGTTCGGGATGATGGTGAACCAGCAGCTCGAAATCGTCAATAGCGATCCCACGCTGCACAACATCCATGCGATGCCCAAGTCGAACCAGGAGTTCAACAACGGCCAGCCGATTCAGGGCATGAAGATGACGCACACCTTCACCGCGAAAGAAGTGATGGTGCCCTTCAAGTGCGACGTACACGGCTGGATGAATGCCTACGTCGGCGTCCTCGATCACCCGTATTTCGCGACGAGCGACAAGGGCGGCAAGTTCGAAATCAAGGACCTGCCCGCCGGCACGTACACGATTGAGGCGTGGCACGAGAAGCTTGGCACCCAGGAACAGAAAGTCACCCTGGCTGCGAAGGAAGCGAAGGAGGTGACCTTCACCTTCAAGGCCGCAGGCCCGACGACGACGAACAACAACTGACGCTGTGGGGCGGGTAGGCCAGGTGGGGCAGGTAAGGCGGGCAGGGATGCTTTTGCCCCCCTTACCTGCCCTACCAGCCCCACCTGCCCCACTGCCCTGGAACGATGCTTCACCGTTTCTCGACGTTCATCGCCGGGTGCACCGTCCTGCTGATCCTGGCGGGCAGTCTCGTCACCAGCCACGACGCCGGTTTGTCCGTGCCCGATTGGCCGACGAGTTACGGCTGGAACATGTTCACGTTTCCGCCGTCGATGTGGGTCGCGAACATCTTGTACGAGCACGGTCACCGCCTCATTGCCAGCAGCGTCGGGTTCCTCACGATCGTGCTCGCGACCTGGCTGTGGACGACCGAGCCGCGCGCATGGCTTGGCTGGCTCGGTGTCGCGGCGCTCGGCGCGGTGATTGCGCAAGGCGTGCTTGGCGGACTGACCGTGCTGTTCTTCCTGCCGCCGGCGGTGTCGACGGCACATGCCGGGCTCGCCGAGATCTTCTTCTGCTT
>QHWF01000580.1 GCA_003222455.1 Acidobacteriota bacterium | reverse complement strand
CGCGGCGCGGGCGAGCGGCGCCAGCAGCAGGACGATGCCGAGATTCGTGTTCGAGCTTGACCAGCGTGCCGTCGCCTCGATGGCGAGACGGACGGTGGCACCAAGCGGGCATGTGCCGGCGCCGGATAACGGCCCACCGATCGCGGCGGCGCTTGCGAGAAAATGTTCGTACGCGATGTCATCGAATCGCCGGCCCGGCGAGACATTGCCGGGCTTCGGCGCGGTCGCCTCGAGGAGACACGCCAGTTGCGCCGCCGCCGCGATATCTGCAGCCGCGATCGCACCGGGCGACACGTCGACGATGGGAACACGGTTCATGCCGGCCGGCTCTCCGCCGACGACGGGGATGCGGGTTGGACTCGCCTGATCACGTGGTCGACGATCGCTCCGGCGACGTCGAGTCCTGTCGCGCGCCGCAGTCCTCGCCAACCGGGAATGCCATTCACCTCGATCACGAATACTTCACCATCCATGGACGGGATCAGATCCACGCCCGCATAGTCCGCACCGACCACTGCTGCGGCGCGCACGGCGAGCTCCTCCCAGGCAGCTGGCAACTGGAATGGCCGCACCGAACCGCCGCGCGACACGTTGCTGCGCCACTCGCCTGCGGGCGCCAGCCGCTCGATCGCACCGAGCACCCGGCCACCGACGACAAAGGCACGGATGTCGCGGCCGCCGTGGTTGACGGCGCGCTGCACGTAGAAGACCGCGCGCATCTGCTCGAGCGTCCGCACCACACGCAGCGCCAGCTCGGGATCGCTGACCCGCACCATCCCGTGTCCCAGCGACCCGAAGAGCGGCTTGACGATCGCGTCGCGCATGGCGCGCATCGCCGCCAGAGCGTCCGCAGCCCCTTCGCACACGACCGTCTCGGGAGTCGGCAGGCCTGCCTCCTGCAGCAGGGCCGTCGTGTAGAACTTGTCGACCGAGCGTTCGATGGCGCGCGGCGAGTTGATAACCGGTACGCCGCGCTCTTCAATCCAGTGTAGCGCGTCCACGCGGAAGATGATCTGCTCGAGCGAGCCGTCGGGAATGACGCGCGCCAGCACCGCATCGGCACCGAGAATCGCCGCGTTGTGGCTCGAAAGCGAACCAGCCCCGCCGGTGCGCGCGACGAGTCCTTCATACGGCAGAACCAGCGCCGTGTGATTCCGCTCGGCAACCGCGCGGCACAAATCGTCGGTGTACCAACCGGTGCCGGCGCTGAGGATCACGATGTGCATCGCTTCGTTTCAAACCCGGAACGCGTTCGGGTAACAGTGGGCGCTTTTAACACATCAGTTCACGGAAGACCGCGAAGGCCGCGAAGGCCGCAAAACAAATGCTGTCTTTCTTTGCGAACTTTGCGGACTTCGCGTTCCACGTGGGAGCGTGTTTCTCGTGTCTCAGACACGCTCTTAGCTCCCGAAGAGCGACGCTCGCAGCACGTCCAGGTCGAGCCGGCCGGCATGAAACGTCCGTCCGCTCGTCGCGCTGGTCAGCCACACTTCGGCCGGACTGAAAAGCATCGGATCGATCCTGTAGAAATCGCTGTTGTACCGTTTGAACGTCTCGTAGAAGGGCGTACCGTAATCTGACGAAGCAGAGGCTGGTAGACGCTCTGCGATCGCGGCGAGCTCGCCATCGTCCGCGTCGACGGTGTAGCGGGCCTGACCGCCGTAGAGGATGCAGTCGTTCGTGCGGCCAATGGCGCGAACATCGGTCCTGGCGGTGGGCGCCAGCGGCGCGGCGCCTACGGCGCTCGATACGCGCGTGACGTCGAAGCCGAGTGTGTCCATTTTGTGCAGGCCCGTCTCGAGTACGCGGGCCACGATTTGTACGCCGCCCGCGAGACTCGCCGTCGGAGCAACCGCCAGGGTGAGTTGATCCGGTGCGACGCCAGCCTTCACACTCACCCACTCCGCCACGTCCTCGGTCGGCAGCGTTCGGGTCTCGAGCACGAGAACACCGCGCTGGGCCTGCTCCGCGTACCGAAGTTTTGCAAACAGATCCCGCTCCACGCGCGCCATTGCGCGAAGCGGCCCCGAGCCCATGGCGAAAAATCCGGCCGGGTCGATCGCCCATCCGGCGTACTGCGATGCCATACACGACTCGGCCGGATGATCGGTCCAGACCTGCACGCCCGGTACTGTCTCGGCGCCCATCGTCAGCCACGTCAACGCGACATGACCCAGTCCGCCCATACACAGGTCGGCCAGCGCCAGCCCCGCCGCGAACCCACCAGCCGCGGTGATGCCGGCGTCGATGATGCGCGCACCATTCTCGAGCGTGTGCACGTTGACGCGAAGGTCGGCGGCGCGTTCGATCATGGAATCGGCCAGAAGCCAGGCGCGTTCGTTCATCCCGAGATCAATGTTTGGATTCACGGCTCGCGGCGTGGAATATACGCCACGGAGAGGCCGGGTGGGTCGGGGAGGTCGGGTGGGCCGGGTGGGTGGGGGAGGTCGGGGGGGCCGGGGGGGTCGGGGAGGTCTGGTAGGTCTGTCGGGGAGGTACGCGGGCGGTCTCTCGTCACACGCGGGTCTCATCTCTTGACACTGTCAGACATCAAGGGTAGCGTCGGGCACCGAAGGAGGCAATCCGTGACCGAGCGAGTCATCGATCGGTGGCGCCCAATGGCGGTTTGTCTGGCACTGATGGCGCTTGCGGCTGCCGCGCTCCACGCGCAGGCGAACCGCGTGCCCCGCTCCGGTGCAGTCGAACACGTCAAGGTGCACGGCGCGGCTCTCGAAGGGAACCTCGAAGGCGATTCTCCCGATCGTGACGTGACAATCTATTTGCCTCCAGGCTACGCAACCGACCGCACGCGCCGCTACCCGGTCATTTACCTGCTGCACGGGTACGGCGGAACCGACAGCACATGGACCGGACGACTCGCTGCGCTTCCTGAAATCGCCGACAAACTGGTCGGAGCGGGCCGCATGCACGACCTGATCATCGTGATGCCCAACGCCTTTTCGCTGCACAAAGGCAGCATGTACTCGAGCTCCACCACCACGGGAGACTGGGAGACTTACGTCGCCCACGATCTCGTGTCCTGGGTCGACAGTCATTACCGCACGATTCCGGATCGTATGAGCCGTGGCCTCGCCGGACATTCGATGGGCGGCTACGGTGCGCTTCGTATCGGCATGAAGCGGCCGGAACCGTTTTCGGTGCTCTATCTGCTCAGTTCGTGTTGTTTGAATGCGCAAGCCAACCCGCGCCCCGAGGCGATAGCGGCGTCGGCAGCCATTCGAACGAGGGAGGATGCGCTGGAAGCGGCGAAAGGCCGGGGATTCGGGCCGTCCTTGAATCTCGGCATGGTCGCCCAACCCGACGAATCCGCCGCTTTATCTCGATTTGCCGGTCAAAGACGGCCAGGTCCAGCCGGACATTGTGGCGAAGTGGGCGGCCAACGCGCCGCTCGCCATGATCGACCAGTACATCCCGAGCCTGAAGAAGTACCGCGCGATTGCCATCGACGTCGGCACGAAGGATTCGCTCCTGACATCGAACCAGGAATTGGATCGGGCGCTGAAACGATTTGGTGTGACGCATATCTACGAAGAATACGACGGCGATCACACGAACAGGATTGCCGATCGCCTCGAGACGAGCGTCCTGCCGTTCTTCTCCGGCAATCTGTTGTTCTCGCCAGGCAAAACGACAAGGAGCCCATCCCAGTAATGATGACAATCCCACCGAGGAATTCCGAATTCCGAATTCAGAATTCTCTGCGTCCTCTGTGGTAGTTTCCAGGGATCTCGTGATTCGATGTTTTCGTGACCTGGTGACAGGACAATGGCCGTCCAGCATCCGCTGAATCGTCGAGAATTCGTCGCGCTTGCCGCCATCCCCGCATTCATGCAGACAAACGCCTCACGGTCCCTCGTCGTGTGCATGCACGAAACCAGCTCCGAACGGTTCGATTTCCGAACGGCGATGGAGGGCTACGCGAAGGCGGGGATTCGAGCCGTGGAGCCCGCACTCACGAAGGTGCGCGAGTTCGCGGAGAAGGAATCGCCGGCAGCGGCCAGGCGGCTGCTCGACGATCTGGGTTTGAAGGCGGTCTCGTCGAGCAATCAGATTGGGCTTGCCGAGCCGGGTGACGCGCGCGCGCGGAGTCTGGAAGACCTGAAATGGAAGGTCGAACTGGCACACGTCATCGGATGCGACCGAATCGTCGCGCCGTCCACCGGCACGGGCCAATACACCGAGGACGACTACAAGCGCGGAGTCGACAACCTGCGCGAGGCGGCGGAGATCGCCAGACCGTCTGGCGTCACGCTCATGCTGGAGTTTACCCGCACGTCCAGGTTCGCCGCCTCGCTACCCACCGCCCTCAAACTGGTCCGTGAAGCGAATCACGCGAACGTGCGCGTGATGATTGATACCTATCACTTCTGGGCAGGCATCAGTAAGTTCGAGGATCTGGAACTGCTTCGGGACGGCGAGCTGCACCACGTCCATTTCGAAGACGTGCCGGCCGATCCGCCGCGAGAGATACTGGGCCAGCCGAACCGCGTGTTCCCCGGCGAAGGCATCGCGCCGCTGCGGCGCATCGTGGAGGTGCTGAAACAGAAGCAATATGCCGGCGCCGCCTCGCTCGAGATGTTCAACCCGGCGATCCAGGCGATGGATCCCTATCTGGTCGCCATGCGCGCCCGCGCCGCCATCGAGCCGCTGATTGGGTAGTGAGTCCGGCCCCAGTAAATGTTCGGACTAGAGCGACCGTCACGATCGAACGCAAAGGCCGCAAAGGACGCAAAGAAGAACACTATTTCTTAGCGGCCTTCGCGCCTGCCCAGCCGTAGCTCGCTCGATGCCGTCGAGCGAAGGTTGGGTCTCTGCGTTCCAACGGCGGCTTCGGTTAGTCGGACACGTCCTAGGCCACCTCAAAGCAGATCGATACGGAAGATGTATCCGTGCGTCGGGCTTTTGTTCTCCGGCCAGCCGGGATGGATGCCTGCATCACAACTGTAGAGCGCGCCATCGTGCCAGGCGAGTCCATGCGGATCCGGATCCGACTCTGAAAACTGAACTCTCTCGAGAGCGCGGCCGGTCTCGGCCTCGTATTTGATGAGCCCGGCTCCCTGTTCGTTGCCGGTCACCATCCAGATGGCGTCTTTCACCCAGGCCGTGCCGTGCGCCCTGGGCACGTT
>QHWF01000579.1 GCA_003222455.1 Acidobacteriota bacterium | reverse complement strand
GCATGGTTCAAACAGCACGGCACGATGCCGTCCGCGCTCGCGCAGGCACTCGACGCCGCGCGGGATGTGCCCATCGACGTCGATCCCATCGTGTCCTTCGACGAGACGGTGAAATAAGTGAGCGACTCGAGCCTCTGCTTCGCGAGCGCGCGCGAGCTGGCCCGGCTGATTCGCGAGCGCGAACTGTCGGCGCGCGAGGTGATGGCCGCGCACCTCGGCCAGATCGACCGGCTCAATCCCTGCCTCAACGCGATTGTCGCGAAGCTGGACGACGCCGCATGCCTGGCGCTGGCAGAGGCGGCCGACCACCGGCTCGCCAGCGGCGACGATGTCGGTCCGCTGCACGGGCTGCCGATTGCATTCAAGGACCTCGAAGCGGCGGTTGGATTTCCGTGCACGCGCGGATCGCTCATCTACAAAAATGACCGGCCGCTCGAAGACACCGTCCTCGTCGAGCGGCTGCGGCGCGCCGGGGCCATTCCGATCGGCAAGACGAACGTTCCCGAATTCGGCATGGGCTCGCACACCTATAACAAGGTGTACGGCACCACGCGCAACCCGTACGACCTGTCGAAGAGCGCCGGCGGATCGAGCGGTGGCGCGGGCGCCGCCCTGGCCGCCGGACTGCTCCCGATTGCTGACGGCAGCGATCTCGGCGGCTCCCTGCGCAATCCGGGCAACTTCAATAATGTGGTTGGCTTCCGCCCCACGGTTGGACTCGTGCCGATCGCCCCGTCGACCCTGCCATTCGTCGGCTTTCTGTCGAAAGGGCCGCTGGCCCGGAGCGTCGGCGACGCGGCCCTGCTCCTCAGCGTCATGGCGGGTGCGGATCCCCGCGATCCGGCCTGCTATCCGTCGAACCCGGCGGGGTTTGCGCAGCCGCTGCATCGCGGATTCGGCGGCGTGCGAATCGCGTGGAGCCCGGATCTCGGCGGCCTGCCGCTCGACTCGCGCGTGCGGGATGTCCTCGGCCGGCAGCGGCGCACGTTCGACGATCTCGGCTGCGAGGTCGAGGACGCGTGCCCCGATTTGCGGGAGGCAGACGACATCTTTCTCACGATTCGCCGATGGCGATCGTGGGCGACGCATGGCGCGCTCGTCGGCGAGCATCGCGACCGATTGAAGCCCGAGGCCGTCGAGGAAATCGAGGCAGGGTCGCGCGTCAGCGGCACGGCGCTGGCCGACGCGATGACGCGTCACAGCGCGCTGCTCGAACGGATGCGCCGTTTCGAGGAGCGCTACAAGTTCCTGGTCTGTGCGGTCAACCAGGTGCCGCCTTTCGACACCACGATCGACTGGCCCCGTCACATCGAGGGCGTCGAGATGGAGCACTACGTCGCGTGGATGAAGTCCGCGTACTGGATCAGCGTCACCTTCCGGCCGGCCATCTCAGTCCCTGCGGGCTTCACGTCCGAGGGCTTGCCGGTTGGGATACAGATTGTCGGCAGGTACCGCGACGATTCCGGCGTGCTGCAGCTCGCGCACGCGTTCGAACAGGCGACCGGCTTCGGACGCAGGCATCCCGAGCCGCCCTGAAGGGCCTGTGAAATGAGATCAATTGAATTCGTGCCGTTTTCGTTGTGCGTACAAGTCCCGCTTGCGGCGAATCTCGGATGCGAGCGGTTCCGGAGGAGAGAGCCTGAGCGCGGCATCGGCGGTGTTCACGGCATGATCGAACCGGCCGGCGGCCGCAAAGGCGGCGGCAAGATTCATGAACCCCTCAATCGAATCCGGCTGCAAACGGACGACCGCTTCAAATTCACCGATGGCTGCATCGAACTGTTGTTGCGCAAGCCGCACGTTACCCAGATTGTTATGAGCGTTCGCGTACTTCGGATCGATCCGAATCGCTTCCTCGTACTCACGCGCGGCCTCGCCCAGTCGCCGCCCGACAGTCAGTGCCGTCCCGACGTTGTAGTGAGCAGCGGCCGAATCCGGCTGCGACACGAGTGTACGCCTGAAATGGTCCACGGCGCGATCCGGTCGATCCAGCTCGAGATAGAGCATCGCGACGGTGTCGTGCAAGCCGGCATCCGCCGGGTGCCGCTCGATCTCGGTCTCGTAGCCGATGACGTCCTCGGCGGCGACTTTCCGCCGGAAATCGCCCGCCAGCCTCTCGAGATCGGCATGAGATCGCGTCAGGACCTGAATCCATAAGTCGCCCATCTCGTCCGACGATCGCTGGCCCCATCGCGCCCGCTTCGGCGGGCGTTCCGGGTTCCGCACGTTGGCCGGTGAGTTGTCGTAGACGTAACGCATCGAGAGCTTCGTTCCCTTCGGAAGGTGCACCGGCGTCACGTAGCGATAGACGTGCTGCCAGCGGAAGTCCCAATCGCCGATGTGCAGCAGGCGCCGCAGCGTGCCATCCGGGAGCGTTGCGTCGCCGCGCACGTCGCGCGCGCGATAGTGGGCGTGCGGCTGCAGCGCCTGAACATCCACGTCGACCGGCAGGACGTATTCGTCCGTGATGGTGTACGCGGCTGCGCCGGCTGGAATGTCGATGCTCTGGCGTCCGAGCCGCAGCATCACCGGTGTCCGCGCGGGCACATCGTCGGTGAAATACAGTCCGACCGACGGCTGCACCTGCTCCGGCTTCCCGCTCGGTTGCATGTGAATCTCGACGACAAGGTCGGTCCCACCATCGAGCCGCCATGCGAGATCTTTCGGGAGCGGCGGCGCCACCTGGCCGGGCGTCCAGCCCAGAAAGTGCCCATCAGGATACTGTGCGGAATGCGCGATCAATCCGCTGTACCCCGGCCCGCGGTCCGCGTCATCGAGCGCGCGGGACGCGTGCGTGCGGTCCACGCGGATGTTCGCGTGATGGACGACCTTCGCGTTCCCGGGTTTGAATTCCAGTCCCCGCACGAACCGCTGGCGCGTGACGGGCACGGACAGGACAAAAATCCGGAAGACGTCGGTGCCGTCGGCCTGCAGCAGGTACGGCTCGGGGATTGTCACGATCAGATCCGGAACGCCAAGCTGCCACCCTTCAGTCCAGTGGCGCGGCGATGGAAGATCCCGGCTGTCGCCTTCGTGCGCCCCGTCGTCGATCCATTCCTGGATCAGCGCAATCTCCGCATCGGTTAACGGATGTTGTCCGATGAACGGGCCGTCGTCCGGATCGACTTTCCACGGCGGCATCACACGATTTCTCGTGACGGCGGCGATCTGGGTCGCGCGCTGCTTCACGTCGGCATAGGTCAGGAGGCTGAACGGAGCGGGTCCGCAAGAAGCGGCGCGATTGCTTTCGCAAAGGTAAGCGGCGCCGCCGAAGCGGGGCACGACCAGAGTGCGATGACGGCGACGACGCAGGCGCAGTGCAGACGCTCACACCTGCGACCGCTGTCAAGCCTGACACGAGCGTTCTGAACCCAGTTCATTGCGTAAACCAAAGATAGCACGGGAGATCTGCTCGGAATTTCGAAAGGACGTCTCTAGCAGCCCGCGGTGAAACCCCAGCTGCATTCGGCCGGTGCGACGCTGGAGTTTCACCACGGACTGCTAACCGCGGGGCAACAGCAGCAGCAAATGGCCGCGGCGATACAAAGGCACGACGAAGAATGAGTGTCTTCTTCGTGGTTTCGTGTCTTCGTGGCAAATCAACGCGGCTGATTATCCAAAGTACAGCTGAAAGCAGTCTCGTCCAGCGTGTTTCA
>QHWF01000578.1 GCA_003222455.1 Acidobacteriota bacterium | reverse complement strand
CGACACATTGACGATTCCCCGCGGTGGCCGCTTCCTGACCTCGGATGTCAGTCCGGACGAGGTGTTCATCCGCGAGGAGCTGTCCGAAGAACAGCGGATGTTCGGACAGACGGCCGCCGAGTTCATGCAGAGGGAAGTGCTGCCGGTCGCCGATCGGTTATACGCGCATGACTGGGACCTGACGCGGCAATTGATCCGGAAGGCTGCCGCACTCGACCTGCTGCGACTCGAAATCCCGCCCGCATACGGCGGTCTTGGTCTGGATCTGATCAGCGCGGCGTACGTCGGCGAACAGATTGCGATCAATCCCTCGTTCGGCGGATCGCTCGGCGCGCACACGTCGATCGGCACGTTGCCGCTCGTCTATTTCGGCACGCCCGAGCAGAAGGCGCGTTATCTCGGCCGGCTCGCCAGCGGCGAGCTGATCGCGGCGTACGCGCTCACCGAGCCGCAGTCGGGATCCGACGCGCTTGCGGCGCGCACCACCGCGACCCTCACCGCCGATGGCCGTCATTACCTGCTCAACGGCCAGAAGATGTGGATCACCAACGGGCAGTTCGCCGATCTGTTCACGGTGTTCGCGAAGGTCGACGGCGAGCGGTTTACCGGCTTCCTGGTCGAGCGCTCGATGGGGATCGTCAGCGGCCGCGACGAAATCAAGCTCGGGCTCGACGGCAACTCGACCACGGCGTTGATGCTCGACAACGTCAAAGTGCCGGTCGAGAACGTGCTCGGCACGATCGGTCAGGGCCACAAGGTGGCCTTCAACATCCTGAACTTCGGACGCGTGAAGCTCGGCGCGCGCAACATGTCAGGCGTCAGGACCGCGCTCGGTCACGCGGTGACCTACGCCAGGGAAAGACGTCAGTTCGGAAAACCGATCGCCGAGTTCGGGTTGATCAAACAGAAGCTGGCGGGCATGGCCATTCGCGGGTTCATCGGCGATGCCATGTCGTACCGCACGCTTGGCGAGGTGGATCGCGCGCTCGAATCGGTGGATCGGACCGACGACGCGCACGTCCTGAAGACCATCGAAGGCTTCGCGGTCGAGTGTTCGATCAACAAGGTCTGGACGAGCGAGGCGCTGGCCTGGGTGGTCGACGAAGCGATCCAGGTGTTCGGCGGCAATGGATACTCCCGTGAGTTCCCGGTCGAGCGCATGTATCGTGACGCGCGCATCACGCGCATCTACGAAGGAACGAACGAGATCAACCGGATGATCGTTCCGACGCGCCTGCTGAAACACGTCGCCGGACGCTTCAGCCTCGATGCCGCGGCAGACGCCATCGACCGTCATCCGTTGCCGATCGCCAGCGAGCAGTCGTCCCCGCTTGCAGTCGAGCGCGACTTCCTTGGGCGTGCGAAGAAGCTCGCACGCGGCCTGCTCGGCCAGGCGGCCTCGACCTATGCCAGCGAGCTCAAGGATGCTCAGGAGGTGCAGGCGCAGATCGCAGACGTGATCATCGAGGTGTTCGCGATCGAAAGCGGACTGGCGCGGGCGGAAAAGATGGCCGGGCGGGCCCACAGCCGCGCCGGGCTTGCCGCCGACGTCGTACGCGTTTACGTGAGCGAGGCCGCCGATCGAATCGCCTCCGCGGCCAGGCAGGTCGTGGCGGCACTCTCGGCACGCAGCGGCGATTCGTCGCTCGCCGCCAGGGTCGAGCCGCTGACACGCCATGCGGCTCTGGATACGATTGCCGTCCGCCGACGAATCGCGCACGCGGTCATCGAGGCGGGGAAGCATCCGTTCTGACGAGGTCAGGTAGGGCAGGCAGGGCGGGTAAGGCAGGTGGGGTGGAGCGAGAGGCTTTCAGCCGAGCGACGGACAATGGCCAGTTACGCGCTCATCGTCCTCTTCGCGATCAACTTGATGAACTTCTTCGACCGCCAGATCATCGGAGGCGTCGGGGAAGGGATCCGCCGCGAGTGGGCCCTCAGCGACAGCGCGCTCGGTCTGCTGGGCACCGTTTTCACGCTGCTCTACGCCATCGTCGGTCTGCCGCTCGGCCGCCTTGCCGATCGCACCGAGCGGCGCTGGATGCTGTCGGCCGGCGTTTTCACCTGGAGCCTGCTGACAGCCGCGTCCGGAATCGCAGCAAATTTCTCGCAGCTCATCGTCGCCCGCCTCGGCGTGGGTGTCGGGGAAGCGACGTGCTCGCCGGCGTCGACGTCGCTGCTCGGCGACCTGTTCCCGACGACGAGACGTGCCCGCGCGGTGGCCATCTGGATGCTCGGCCTGCCCCTCGGACTCGGCCTCGCCAACGGCGCGGGCGGCTGGATTCTTCAGAGCTGGGGGTGGCGCAAGGCCTTCTACATCGCGGCGGTCCCGGGGATCGTGTGCGCAGTCGCCGCGTTGCTGATCCGCGAGCCGGCACGGGGATCGGCGGAAGATCATGCCGTCGGCGCCCGCCGCCGCGCCGGCAATCCCTTTCTCCTGGTGCTCTCGATCCCGACCATGCTGTGGATTATCGTGTCGGGCGCGCTGCACAATTTCAACATGTACGCGCTTGGCTCGTTCGTGGCGCCCTTCCTCGTGCGCTTCCACCGGATGACCTTCTTCGACGCCGGCTGGGTCGCGGCCGTGGTGTACGGCTTCTCCGGGATCGTCGGCCTCGTCGCCGGCGGCGCGCTCGCCGATCGGCTGTACAGCCGGCGCGTTGACGGCCGGCTCCTGGTGGGCACGGTGTCGATCGTCATCTGCGCGCCATTGATGTTCCTCGCGCTCAGCCGGCCGGCCGGCGATGTGTTCGCCTTTGCGCTGCTCATGGGTGCCGGCTGCGGCGTCATGTACGCATACTACGCGACGGTGTACTCGACGCTGCACGACGTCGTGGAGCCCTCGCTGCGCGGGACGGCGATGGCGCTGTACTTCTGCGCAATGTACGTGCTCGGCGCATCGCTCGGTCCCGTCGGAACCGGCCTCGCGAGCGACTACTTCACCTTCCAGGCGGCGAGTAAGGCCGGCGCGGTCCACCCGTTATCGTTCACCGTGCTGATGTCCGCCGAGCTGCGCAGTCTCGTCGGCGAGGCGAAGGGATTCGATCTGCGCGCGCTCGAGCCGTATCGGGCGCAGGGCCTCCACACGGCGATGTACATCGTGCCGGTGCTCGCCTCGATTCTTGCGTGTGTGCTGTTCGCCGCGTCGCGAACGGTCACCAGCGACGTCAAACGGCTTCAGGACTGGATGCGCCGAACGAATTCAGAATTCAGAATTCAGAATTCAGAATTCGTTCAGCGGCGCCGGAAATCGTAGCCGACCGCGAACGACACGTTCCATTCGCCGCCCGTGGCATATCGCGTCGTCGTGTTGCCCAGATCGGCGCCGGTGACGCCGCCGAAGATGTACGACGTTTCGGATTGCAGCGTGACGCCCTTTGCGATGCCTTCGCCGAACGGTGCAATCTTCAGGCTGAGCGGCGTGATCAGGCCGCGGGTGAAGCTGTCGAACCCTTCGCCGAAGACCGGCATGATCCCCGCGGCGACGCCGAGCTCCAGCCAACGAAGCGCGTGGTAGTGATACACCCCCATCAGCCGCAGTCCCTTGACGGATCGCTGGTCGTCGATATCGGAAAAGCGGGATCCGTACATCCAGTAGTACCCGAACCGGA
>QHWF01000592.1:3806-4046 GCA_003222455.1 Acidobacteriota bacterium | reverse complement strand
TGGCCATATTTGTCTGAAAGACCGGATCGTTATGTCTGCGTGCGGTGCCGGAGCGGCGTAGGAGCGGCGAAACGCGAGGCGGGCCGGAAGGTAGCCAAGGCGAGAAAGTCGCGTCGTAGCCAGCTACAGGCAGCAGCAGAAGCCTCCTAGCGGACATCCGAAGTTGTATTGCATCATTAAAGCGTCGGCTGGTCTTGCCGATCGGCCATCCAGAGCTGGTCGCTGACGAGCCTTCAGCAA
>QHWF01000592.1:0-3775 GCA_003222455.1 Acidobacteriota bacterium | reverse complement strand
ACTCGCCGAAAGCTGCTTGACGGGGAACCTCTTTCGTCAGATTCTCCAGCGCATCGAGCGACTCGCGTGGCATCCGACGTGATCGAGCGGACAACACCGGGAGGGAGTGAGAGTTGCGCGACCCCCGGTGGGAGTGTCTCTGAGGCGGGGGCGACGGCTGGCCAACCTCTGGAGCACGCGGGCTCCGCGGCGCTGGCGCCACGAGAACGGCCCGTGGTACCTCTCGCGAATGGCCTGGACGGCATGGCGAGGCGGCACCGGGTCCTTTCAGCGGGCTGAGAGGCACGCGACGATGGTCGACTCGGAAATCGCAGTTGAGTGGGGTTGGAAGCTCCTCTCTCCCCCTTGCCGGCGCCTCCGTAGCCGTCGCCGAGGATGAAACCTCCTAGCGCTCCATTCGGAGGACGGATATGACAAATCAGCGCGGCTTCGCACTCATCACTCTCCTCGTGCCGCTCTTCGCTGTACTCACGGGAGCAGCCGCTAACGCTGCCACGATGACCAGCGTCACAATCAATACCCCAAATGCGCAGGTCACCGATCCGTCCGCTGCGACGCTTGCCAATGATGGTAACGGATACGTTGCGACCGGAGCTGACGTGGAGATACTTTGTGGCTTGATTTGCTTCCCCAATTTTGTGGGCAATGGCCAGGCGAGCGCCAGTGTTGGAATATTGCGAGCTGGAGTGGAATCTACGGGTTCTGTCGACCTTCCGGGATGGACGGCGCAGGCGTTTTTCAGAGACGACTTCACTCTGGGCGGCCTATCCCTAGGGACAGTGGTTAGCATCGGCGCGAATCTGGAGAACACCGGCTTTCTCGAGGTTGTTCAGTCGGGAGATCCATCGTCGCCGTTCTTAACTTTCGCTAGCGCTGAAGGCGGGATCGCCGTTACAGAACCCTGCGCGGTTAGCCCCTTTGGCTGTATCGTCGCATTCGCGAGCTTCAACACGACAGCCGGCAGTGCCGGCATCACAACGATTCGTCAGCAGGCGTCCACCGGACAGTTCTCCGTCACTTCGGGTGTTCCTTTCAGTCTCACCGCCCACATATTCGTAACCGCCAGAGGCAGAACGCTTGACCCACTCACGCAGCTTGGCGCCTCAGCCGACCTTGCGGGTACCGCGCTGCTGACCTTCGATTTGCCACCAGGCACGTTCATCACTTCCCCCGGCGGATTCAGCCAGTCGGCTACCGCTTTTCAGGTGACCATAGACATCAAGCCCGGCAGCTTCCCGAACAGCATTAACCGGCGGAGTAAGGGGAAGATCCCGGTGGCCATCCTGTCTACTGCTGACTTCGACGCGCCGGCCCGTGTTGACTGGGCCTCCCTCACCTTCGGTCGAACAGGTGACGAGAGGAGCTTAGCCTTCTGCGACTCGAGCCCTGAGGATGTAAACGGCGACGGGCTCCCTGACTTGGTTTGTCATTTCTCGACCCAACTGACCGGGTTCGACGCCGGCGATACTGAGGGCGTCGTCAAAGGTCGGAACATCGACGGGACGGCTATCACGGGCAGGGATTCAGTACGCATCGTACCTTGAAGCCACTTTCCGCTTAAGAATGCGCGTGCGTTCGTCTTGACCGGCGTCGAGAAGCCCTTCGATGAGCGTGAGTTCCCCCTGCCCGAGGTCGAGCCCGACGCGATCCTGGTGCGCATGAGCGCTTACATCATATTAATGTAAGGCGCACATGGTTCAGATCGTTGAGTTGGCGCCGCGCGTGACGCCTCATTACGGCCTGTGGTGGTTCCTACGGTCACGAAGGAGGGTCGCAATGCACGAGTTCGTCAAAAAGGCAGTACAGACGGTGTTCTTTGGTCTGGCATTGTACGCCACGGCGGGCAGAGGAGTAGGTAGCGCGGAGACTACCGTTGTCGTTCCCAACGCCTTAGCCGCCGCGGAGGGCGGCGCAGATAATATTTACCCGTTCGAGACCTTCGGGGGTTCTCTCCGGTATCAGCAGGTCTTCGCAGCTTCCGAGTTCGCCAGCCTCCCAGGACCGAGCTTGATCACGCAAATCGCCTTCCGTCCCGATGCGACAGTCAACATCCCCAGTGAGGTCATGATCACGAGTGTTCAGATCAATCTATCGACGACCCCAGCGTCGCCTGATGGGTTGAGCACAACATTCGCAAACAACCTGGGTGGCAACGACACGGTCGTTTTTCGCGGATCGCTCTCGTTCGTTAGCGCGGTTGCAGGGCCGCCAGGAGGGCCCAACAACTTCGACTATGTGGTGCCTCTGCAGACGCCATTCCTCTATGCCCCCTCGGCCGGCAATCTGTTGCTCGACGTGAGAAACTTTTCGGGGGCGCCGATCTTGACCCGGTTTGATGCCCAATTTGTTGTTGGCGATTCTATCTCACGCGTCTACAGCAACGAGGACGTTACCTCGCCCGTCGGGTTTAAGGACACGCTTGGAGTCGTCGTGCAGTTCGTCACGACACCAGCGGCGATCAGCATAGCGATCGACATCAAGCCCGACAGCGTTCCGAGCAGCATCAACGCGGGGAGCCATGGGAATATTCCGGTGGCCGTCCTGTCGAGCGCCGGTTTTGACGCGACCACCGCGGTCGACCGAAGTTCGTTGACGTTCGGGCGGACGGGGAATGAGGCGAGCCTCGCGTTTTGCAACACCGATTCTGAGGATGTCAACGCCGATGGGTTCCCGGACCTGATCTGTCATTTTGAAACCGAGGCCACCGGGTTCCAGGAAGGCGATGTGCAGGGGGTTCTGAAGGGGAAGACCGTCTCTGGAACACTGTTCATAGGCGCTGACTCGGTCCGCATTCTCATCCACTAACGGGAGCCAGCGCAGAGCACGGTCCCGACGGATCCCGTTTCGAAGCTCGCACGGGGACGCCGACCCGGATACGCCGGCGAACGTGGCCGGCCCATCCCAGGCGCTGACGTTGACGCCTGGCTGGCAAAGGTCAAGGCGACGGGCATCCGGTCGATCATCTGTCTTCTGGCGGATGACCAACTGCATCTCTACGACGATCTGCCTGGCGGCCTGCTGTCTTACTACCGCGCGGCGGGATTCATTGTCGAACACGTGCCGGCACGGGATCATCAACATCCACCGTTGACGCAGAAGCATCTCGACGAGATCTGGCGCGCCTACCAGTCCTTCCCGAAGCCAGTCCTCGTGCACTGCAGCGCGGGCATCGACCGCACGGGACGAGCGATCGACCATATCCGTCGTCAGCTCGGAGTCACCTCATGAGGGCTCTAACCTCCCGCGCGTCGCTCTACTCGGCGCGCCCGTAGTCGCCATCAGCGGGGCCGGCACCTTCAACGGCGCCGCCGTGTGGCACTGACGTCGATTCGGAAGGACGCGTGAGTCGCGGTTCTTATCACGGTCTCGCTCACGTGCAACGATCTTCATCGGCAGACAACTCTCGTAGCGGTCACCTCGTTACGAAAGGTGTAACGCCCAACGCGCTTTACCTGATCGAATTGGCCGTCCACCGCTGCCTCATCGCCTTGCTTGCAGGGTGTTTGCCCGAAGGAGAACACACGAACCGACCCTGCACCGTCTGATAGGTCAAACGTAAAGTAAGCGTTGCCCTTCGCCGATACGCGACGTTGGAGATTCACAACGTTTCCACGAAGGCTGATCGACTTCCCGTCGAATAGTTCGGGGCTGGTAGCTACGTCCTTGATGCTGGCATCGAAAGCCCAGGCGTGAGCAACGACCAACAAGGCGAAGAGGACGGAGAGCAGCGCCGCTTGCCGCGCATGCGCGCGCCGCTGCTTGGGTCGGTGAGAAA
>QHWF01000591.1 GCA_003222455.1 Acidobacteriota bacterium | reverse complement strand
TGGGTCGACGGCGGCGCGCGGCAGGGCGGCGGCAGCGCTCCTCCGCTTCCGTCATTCACTACCGGCTGGCACAACTTCAAGGGGCGGCCACCCGACGCCATCGTCGAGATGTCGACAGCGTTCGAAGTTCCGGCCGAAGGGGCGTTGCCGGTCTTCACGTTGTGGTCGCCGAATCCGTTCAGCGAAGACAAGTTCATCGAGGCCGTCGAGCTTCGGCCCGGCGCCGTCGGTGCGGTCCATCATTCGGATGTGACGGCGCGAACGTTGCCGCCCGGCACCACGCTCGGACGCGGCCGCGCCTGGAAAGGCGGACCGCTCGTGGACTTCGTTCCGATCTATCCGGACGGCCGGTCGTACAACGAGCTGACCGCCGAAGCCGGCCCGGACAGCCACGACTCCGCAGCAGATGTGCAGGCGCGTCGCACCACGCTGCAGAAGGAAGCGTTCAGCACGACCGACGACTACCGATTGCTGTTCTACGTTCCCGGCGGCGGCTTCCAGGAATTTCCTCCCGGCGCCGTCAAGCGAATCAGCGCGAAAAACGTGCTCGCATGGAATCTCCACTACACACCGAGCGGGCGGCCGGAGAAGGATCGACAGCGCCTCGGCCTCTGGTTCGCCGGCACTCCTCCGGCGCATGAAGTGATCACGAAGCGCATTGGAGAAGCCCATATCATCGAAGGAAAGGAATTCGTCGCGGGCAGCGACGGTGAGGATTTCCCGACGATTCCTCCGTTCGCGGACGACTGGAAGATCACCGCGATCACGCCCTTCCAGGACGATGTGACGATCTACAGCCTGTGGCCTCACATGCACCTGCGCGGCAGGGACATGACGTTCATTGCAACGTATCCGGACGGGCGCGAAGAAGTGCTGCTCCACGTGCCGAACTACGACTTCCAATGGCAGTTGCAGTACGAGCTGGCGCAGCCGGTCCATCTACCGGCCGGCAGCACGATCAAGGCGATCGGTCACTATGACAACTCGAGCCGCAACCGGAACAACCCTCGACCGGACCTGCCGGTCCGTTGGTCGGAGCAAAGCCGGGACGAGATGTTCAACGGCTGGATGGAGCTCTCGGTCGACAAGGACATCATCAACCGCGGCCCGATTTACACGCTCGCGAGGCCGGTTCACGATCGCGTGAGCCTTGGCATCGGCAGCGGACCTCCAGGCAAGGTTTACGTGCGCAATGTAGACGGGAGTGTTCAAACGTCGGCGACAATCGGCCCGTCGCCCTCGTTCATCGAGCCGTGGCCGTTCGCGCCGGGCCAGACGATTCAGACGGAGCGCGCCGGAGCCGACCTCGGCAACGTGACGGTGACCCTGTTCGACGTGCCACCGGACGTGACGCGGACGGCGACGGTGGGCGGGCCAGCCGTGGACATCACGACGGAGCAGCCGGGGCAGAACGGCACCGTGACGTTCGCAGGAACTGACGGCCAGCGAGTGGCCGTCGCTGTAGCGAGGAATACGATCGGCGCGGTGATGGTCCGGGTGCTCGACGCCGACGGGCGGACAGTTCTCGGTTCCGTGATGTCCACGGCCTCGAGGTTCGATCTCCCGCCCCTGACGCTGCCATCGACGGGAGTCTATTCGTTGATAGTCGATCCAGCCGGCATGAGCGTCGGGAGTCTCAGCGTCGCTGTGGTCGGATCTGCCGGTCGCTGACTCGCGACCGCGGTTCCAGCCGCAAAAATGTTTGACAAGCGGATTATTGGCGATAGACTTCACCACGTTTTCCAGAACTGGCCCAAAAACCGACAGGAAGGAAAAAAATTGTCGCGACAAACGACGTATTTCCTCCTCGCTGCCGGGCTGGTGTTCGGCACGGGCGCAGCGGCGTTCGCGCAGCAATTCACCGGCGGCATTCGGGGAACCGTCAGCGACACGAACGGGGTGATCCCCGGCGCCGCGGTCACGCTGACGAACGAGGCCACCACTGTGCCTCGCGAAACCGTCACCAATGCGGTCGGTGAATACAACTTTCCCGCGCTCGCGCCCGCGACCTACACGATTCGGACATCGCTTCCCGGTTACAAGGCGTACGAGCGCCATGGGATCCGGATTGCTACGCAGCAGTTCGTCACCCTGGATCTGGTGCTCGAGGTCGGGACCGTCGAGGAGTCGATTACGGTGACGGCGGATGCGCCGCTCATCGAGACGTCGAACGCGTCGCAGGGTGGTGTGCTCGACCGACAGTCGCTCGAGGATCTGCCTGCGCCCGGCCGCAACGCCTTCATGATCGGCGTCACCGTGCCGACGGTGCTTTCGGTCGGTGAGCCGCGCTTCAACCGCCAGCAGGATCAGATGGTGTCGTCGCAGCTCTCGCTCGGCGGCGGCGGTGTCCAGGCGAACAACTACACGCTCGACGGCGTGCCCATCACCGACATGCGAGGCTTCCCGGTGCTCAACCCGACCATCGAGGCGATCGACGACGTGAAGGTGCAGGTGCACACGTTCGATGCCGAGATGGGGCGCACCGGCGGCGGCGTGTTCAACACGACGGCGCGCTCGGGCGGCAACGCGTTCCATGGCACCGCGTTCTATCAGGATCGTCCGGTCTGGGGCCAGTCGTTGGAGTACTTTTCGGAAAAGCGCGGCGCCACGAAAAAGAGCAGCGGCTTGTCCGAATCGTTCTACCACCTGTACGGCGGCGGCGTTGGTGGTCCCATCGTGAGGAACCGCACGTTCTTCTGGGGGGCCACGGAAGGGTACCGCGATCAGGTCATTCAAGGCTTGAGCCGCACGTGGCCGAGCGCGCGCCAGCGCGTCGGCGATTTTTCGGCGACGACGCTCAATGGCGCACCCGTGCGGATTTTCAACCCATACTGTCGTGACGGGATCGTCAATTCACGATGTCCTGCCAGCGGGACGGGCTCGCTCGCCACGGGCGGCGAGTTCGTCAATGCGATCATTCCGCGCGACCATCCCGCCGCCAACCCGGTCGCCTTCAAGATGGCGAGCTACTGGCCGCTGCCCCAGGGCAGCAACGAGAACAGCCTGCCCAACGTCGATACGACGGTCAACCTTCCGGATTTCGCGGATATGTTGACCTTCAAAGGCGAGCACAAGTTCACCACCAATTCATCGTTGAGCGGTCTCTT
>QHWF01000590.1 GCA_003222455.1 Acidobacteriota bacterium | reverse complement strand
GCCCCCCACGGGTGCGAATGGTACGTGATGCCGTAGCCGCTTCGAATGACCGTTGAATCGGTGACCTGATAAGCGAAGCCGAGGCGAGGCGCAAACAGCGTCTTGCTGTAGCCCACGCCGTTGTCCCGAGGAATGCCACCCTTGCCGCCAATCAAGGCTTCGTTGGTGGTCGGGTCGTACGACTCGATCCCCAACCCGTTCGAGCGCCGCCGGTTCGGGTAGAGCTCCCATCTCAATCCGAGATCGATCGTCAGGTTCGGCCGGGCGCGCCAGCGATCGCGCATGTAAAGGGCGTACTGCTCCTCCATGCTGTCCATCTGGATGAACTGACTGCTCTTCCCGGATCCGGTTGGCGTGCCGATCAGAAATCCGGCAAGGGCATTCCAATCGTTCTCGAATGATGGAGTCCCTCCTTGAAATCCCACGGATGAGCCGAGGGCCTGGGGATTCAACGCGGTCACGCCAGAACTGAACGTGAACGCGCCACGCGGTCCTTCCCCCAGTTCGGGCTGCCAGTGATTCATCAAGTGATGAACGAAATCGAAGCCAAACCGGATGTCGTGCAGCCCCTTCATCCAGCTTGCGTTGGTATTGAAGGTGTACGACTGGTCGTTGCGGAACAGGGGATTCCAGCCTTCCGGATTGCCCAAGGTTGAAAACCCCGCAATGTTCAACGGCGGCATGCCACCTTCGCGCGCGTCCGGGCCGTTGGTTCCCGGAATTCCGAGAATGTCCGAACCGAAGTTGGTTCCGAGATCGGGCGGGCGCACGTCCTGTCCAAATCGCGTCCAGCCGAGCGTGCCGTCGATCAAGAAAGTTCGCGAGACGGTGTAGGTCTGCCCGATTCCCCCGATCTGCACGAGCGTGTCGCCGGTGCCGAGCCCGCCTCCCGCGCACAAGCAACTGCCTCCTGCCTGGCCAAGTCCAAAGTCGCCGTGCACCAGCGCTTTCATGGCGCTGTACTTGAACCACAGCAGATGCCTTTCGTTACGGTTCCAGTTGACTTTCACGTCGAAGTTGTTGCGGTTCAGGCGCTGAATGCCGGTGTTGAAGTAATTCGCATTGTCGCCAGGCTGGTTCGGCAGCGGCACCAGCGCGAGCATCTTCATCATCGGGACGTTCAACCGCGAGACGGGGATCACGTTCACGCGGCCGCCGCTGGAGAACACCGCACGGCCGGTGCCATCCGGATTGCCGGAGAACGGATCGAAGATCATTCCTTGCTGAAGTGGAATCACCCCTCCTTCCGTGGTTGGAACCATGATCGGACGGCCGTTCCGATCCAGAATCGGCGCCCCCAGCTTTCTGGCGAAATTTCCCGTGCGAAAATCAGCGGTCGGCACGGAAAAGAGCGTGGAGCTGCCCAGGCGTTCGAACGTCCCTTCGTAATTCGCAAAGAAGAACAGCTTGTTTCTCTTGATTGGGCCGCCGAAGTTGCCGCCATCGATATTGCGATTGCTGATCGGCTTCTGCGCGACGCCGGCCCGGTTCTCATCCCATGTAAACGCGCGCAGCGCTTTGTTGTCGTTCATGGCGAAGGCGGTCCCGCGGAAAGCGTTCGTGCCCGCCTTCGTGATCACGGTGACGGCCGCGCCGCCCGCCATGCCTTGCTCGGCATCGAAGCTGTTCGTCGAAATGTTGACTTCCTGAATGCTTTCGACAGGAGGGACGTACACCGCATGATGCGGCATCGTCACCAGAACGTCGGCCGACCCGTCGACCCGCGTGTTGTTGGCACCACGCTCCTGGCCGTTGACGTTGGTCGTCAGGGAGCGTCCCGGCGTATCGGTGACGGCGTTCTGAAACCGCGCGGGTATCGCGCCTGGCACGAGATTGAAGAGCGACTGGTAGTTGCGATAGCCGGAGAGAGGGAGGTTCTCCATCGCAGGCGTATCGAAGCTGACGCTGACGTCGGACTTCGTCGTCTGGATTAGCGGCGATGTGGCCTCCACGAGCACTTCTTCAGACACGGCGCCGACCTGAATCGTCGCGTCAACGCGTGTCACGGCGTTGATGGAAACGCTGATGCTTTGCTGAACGTACGGTCTGAAGCCGCTTGCGCTGACCGAAAGGTCGTAAGCCCCCTCGAGCAGGTTGGGAACCGAATAATAGCCGACCTCGTTCGTCATCGTCTGGCGGGACAGGCCGGTAGACGTGTTCGTCACGGTCACAGCGGCTTCGGGAACCACGGCGCCGCTCTGGTCGGTCACGATTCCGACCATCGAGCCGTAGAGAACCTGCCCCGAGGCAGGACGGGCTGGATACGCCGTGATGAACGTGCCGATGGCCAACCAGGTCAGAATGACTGTCGCCCGTCGCACTCCTGTCACTCTTTTCGCCACGGGACGCCTCCCTTCGACTGCGGTACGAGCCAGCAATGAACGACCGTCGCCCGCGTGGGCGGGCGCCGATCCATCGCGTCGGTCGGATGGCCGAAGAACACCGACGCAGGTCAGGCGTGGACAGAACGGAAGCCGAACGTGAACCGGCGCGCACGATGCACCTCGCGTGATTCACCCGTCCTCCAGAACGTCGGACCCGGAATGTTTGTGCCCGCCGACCGCTTTGTCAAGTGGAGTGAGCTACGTTGACGGTCGGCCCGCAGCACGTTCGACGGGTCGGCGCGTGTCGCGCTGTGCGACGACATGAATGCCGCCACAGAGGCGCAGGCTAGGCGACGTGGACTCCGTTTCGGAGCGCAAGGCTATTTCCCGCAAAAGGCCCGCAGTCCGTCCTGGAGCGCCGCGACACCGGAAAAGCCCAGGGCTGAGGCAGCTGCACTGATGCCGCCGAACTGGTGGGCCAGCGCAGAGACACTCTTGCCATGACAATTTGCGTGACCAGGCGTGCCAGCCTTGGGAATGGCGTCGCCGGTCAATGAAAACGTCATGTTGAATGTTGGGGACGATGCGCCATCGATGATGTCGGTACCGATTCGCAACCAGTCCGGCTTCAGATTGGAGTTGCGAATCCAGGCCTGTAAGTCCGGCAGAAACGGCGTACCGGGTGCCGCGATCGGCCGTGGCGCCGCCAAATACAGGAAGTCTCCGCCGATCACGCCGACCTCGGGGCGGAAGAAGTAATGATCCGACGGCAGGATAATCGGAGGATCGCAGGTGATGGTGATCTCGACCTCTTCACCTGTCGCAGCTCCCTCACCACGGGTGACGTTTTGAGGAGCCTTGTTGATGCCGGTCACCACGGTATTCAGCACGGTGACACTCGAACTCAGGAGACTGGCGGTGAAATGGAGCGTTCCCAGGCTGCCGTCACGAGTGGCGGTGTCGACCTCGACGTCCGCAGGCGAGTTCGTACGCGTCGGCACGTTGCCCGACGGGGGATCGAGCGAGTCGTTCGGGAAAACACGGTACACTTCGATCTCGACGTTGTTGATGCTCGACAGCGGCGTCCCCGTCGGGATCAAGCCGACGACGGTGGCCTGCCTGATCGTCGTCGTCTCCGGCAGAATGAAATCGTCAGCGGTTTCGGTTTCGAGCTTCA
>QHWF01000589.1 GCA_003222455.1 Acidobacteriota bacterium | reverse complement strand
GAAAGACGCAGCTGACTTCGCTGAAGGACCAGCTTCGGGATCTGCCGGAGCGCTTCGCCGCCTATCGCATGGGCGATCTGCGGCTGGCTCGCCGCATCGTGTACGACGTCAAGGCCAACTGGAAGCTGATCATCCTGAACTTCAACGAGTGTCTTCACTGCCCAACCCTGCACCCGGCGCTCAACAGGCTTCATCATTATCTCGGCGCCGACAACGTCGAGCCGACGCCCGACTACTGCGGCGGCGCGATGGGATTTCGCGATCGTGTCGAGACGGTGAGCACGGACGGACGCCGCCGTCGCGCGTATCTGCCGGGACTGGACGGCGCACAGCGACAGCAGGTGGCGTACTACTCCATCTATCCGAACCTGCTCCTCAGCCTGCATCCGGACTACATGATGACGCACACGCTCTGGCCGCGCGCGCACAACCGGACCGAAGTCGTCTGCGAATGGCACTTTCACCCCGACGAAATGGCCAGAACGGATTTTCAGGCCGACGATGCGATCGAGCTGTGGGACGCGACGAACAAGGAGGACTGGTGGATTTCCGAGCAGTCCCAGGCCGGCATCCAGTCGCGCGTCTACGAGCCGGGACCTTATTCGGAGCGCGAGTCGCTGCTCTGGAACTTCGACGAGATTGTCAGGCGAGAGGCTGACAATTTGTAATTCACAGGCTTGCGAGATTCGCGGATTCAATTCCCAATGCAGCGGCGAGCGCGCGATCGAGTTCGATCAGCCGTGAAGCGCCGAGTTGGCCCACGAAGTTCGTGAGTGCCGACTTCGGGAGGCTCACGAGCTCGTCGCAATGGACGCTGCTTTCGTGCCGGAGGCCTTCGTCCGCACCGACCGGCACCTGCGTGGAGAGGCCATGGCGAGACGTATAGATCGGCGCGCAGATGACCGTGGAGAACTTCGAGTCGATCAGCACCTGACGGCTCACCACCAGGAACACGCGGAAGCGCTTCGGATCGTTGGACGACGGCTTGGCGACGCGATAAAACTCGCCGCGTTTCACCACTCGGTCTGGTATCCGAGCACGTCGGCCGCTTCAGCGTTCAAGGTATCTGCATGCCTGTTGATTTGCGCCAGCTCCTGCGCATCGGATTCGCGGCGCGCCCGCGCCGTAAGACCCTCGCGGACGAGCCGCTCGACGGTCTGAGAACGGTTTTCGCCAGGTCTGGCGGCCCTGCCGATTGCTTTCAAAAGATCTGCCGATAGTGTGAGCGATGTCTTGACACGCATCCTACTGATATCCTACCTGAATCCTACAACGGAATCCATAGCCGTTTATCCTTCTCCGTTCGCGGTGGCCTCGCAGCCCGTCAGGACCGCTGCGACAACCAGCCGCCCGTACCGCCAGCCTTCAAGCGATCGGAGCCGTCTTCCGCGGTGGATTGAAAAACGGTGTCTTCACCACTGTCGCCGCCACATGGTGCCGGACCGCTTCGACCGTCACCTCGCATTCGAGTGACGTCCCCTCTGTGAAGTGCGGCGACGCCACCGTCGCCAGCGCGATCAGCTTCTTCAACACCGGCGACCACGTGGTCGTCGTCGCCCGCCCGACCTGCCGGCGGTTACGGTAGACCGGAACGGCGACGCGCGACGCCGTCGAGGGAATCTGAGGCGGCATCCCGAGGCGGTCGTAGAGGCGTTCGACTGCCGGCCAATCGATTTCGAGACCGACAATCCGGCGCGCCGGTCCGCGCCGGCGTTCGTCGCCGAGCGCTGCACAGCCGACGAACGGCCGCTTGTCGACCTGGACCAGCCGGTCCAGCCCCATTTCGAATGGCGTGTAGATCTGCGATTCGATGTGGGCCTTCTTGCTGCTGTGGAAGTCCACGTCGATGAGCAGCAGCCCCGCTTCGACGCGGGCCACGTCCAGCGCCAGCATCCCGGCGGCACGGATGTCGAACGGCCGTCCGCCCGCGACGAGCGCGTCCCACACGGGGATCGCACGATCCCACGGCATCCAGATCTCGTAGCCGAGATCGCCGGTATAACCGGTCCGCGAAATCTCGACGGGCACGCCGGCAATCGATCCGCGCGTCATCCGGAAGTATTTGAGATGGCGAATGTCCGCATCGGCCACGGCCTCCAGCAGATGCCCCGACGTCGGTCCCTGCAGCGCCAGGGCCGCAACGCGCTCGGACACGTCGTCGATGGTGACCTGGAGACCGACGGCATTCTGCGTGAGCCAGCGCAGGCTCGGATCGGCCGCGGTCCACCGGTAGCTGTCCTCACCCGTCCGCGTCACGGTTCCATCGTCGATCACCTTTCCGCGTTCATCACACCACGGCGTGTAGTACACCTGCCCGACGGCCAGCTTGCAGGCGTCGCGGGTGATGATGCGGTCCACCAGCTTCGTCGCGTCAGGTCCGCTCACGATGTACTTGAACAGCGGCGACACGTCGATGAGCGCCGCGGCGTTACGGATGGCGTTGTATTCGTGCTCGTGGTGTGTCTCGTACGCGCTGACGGCGTAATAGCCGGACCACTCGCGGTAATTCAGGCTCTCGGCGAGCGCAAATGTACGGGCGTGAACGGCGGTGCCAATCGGCATGCGGTATTCCAGACCGGGTGATAACCCGCCTTTCTCGAACTAGCCGGGCTTGCACGGCGTGAATGTGTACAAGAGTGTCACTTTTGCCGTGCAACCACGGCTTAGCCGCGGCCGCTCTGCGGCCGCGGATCTATTAACGAAGATCCGCCTCAACGCTGCACTTGTCCGTTTGAGGCGGAGCTTCGTTAAATCAAGGTTACGATAATGCGCTGTCCGATCATATGGCCCTGCTGATCGATCCCGAAGGCTGCGAGATAGCGGCGCTCGAGGAGATGGTGCCGACACTCGAGGGAGCGCATGTCATCGAGATCGGCTGCGGTGACGGCCGCTTGACCCGGCGCTACGCGGCGCGTGCCGCGTCTGTCCTCGCGATCGACCCGGATGAGGCCGCCGTGGCGGCATTTCGCGCCAACCCGCCGGTTGGCGTGATCGAGATCCGCGCGCAGCCGATCGATCGCCTCGAGGTTCCCGATCACGCCGCTGACATCGTGCTGCTGTCGTGGTCCTTGTGATGACTGCCTGCCGAGGGCATGGTCGATGCCCTGTGCCGGACACGCGGCTGGTTGAAGACGGACGGCTGGCTGATCGACTTGCGGCCTGCGCAGGTGGTTCCGACCGTGGAGATTGGATCGCCCGCACGCCATCCCGCGATCGGCAGCGCCACGCCGCGGCGGATCGCGCCCTCGGTGCGGTGCTGGAACGCAAGCTCTTTCATCTCGAACGCTCGCGCGAATTCTGGTTCCTGCGCTACGCGGACTCGGCCCGCGAGCTGCAGGAGCACATCGCGATCAGGTGGCAACATACCCGGCTGGACGATGAGACGCGCGGGCGGGCGGAGGCGATGCTGCGCGGCGAGCCGAATGCGCGGCTGTGGCTCCGTGAGCGTGTCGGGATCCGAAGCCTGCGACCGATAATCGGAACGATCTAGACGCGTGTCCGAGTAACTGACGCCGCCGTGGAACGCAAAGGCCGCGAAGGCCGCTGAGAAATGCTGTTCTTCTTTGCGCCCTTTGCGGCCTCTGCGTTCAATCGTGACGTTCGGCGATCGCGCGAATGGGCACTGCCTGTCACCTTAGTGGTCCGTCTCATAAATACGGCGACGCACCGAGGGTGCCGAGGCGCCCGGGGTCCCCAACGCGGCTGCCGCGTTGGGGGCCCCGCCCGGCTGGCAAGGCGCGACGACCGAGGATATCGGGAATATCTGAGGGAGGAGCAACACAGCCAGCCGGGATGCATCGGCGGCCGAATGCCGCCGTATTTATGAGACGGGCCACTTAGATGTCGCTGAAGTGAAACGTGTTGAGCCAAAAGCCGCATTCTCGTCAATGAAATACGGCGCCATCGTGATCGGCGGCGGTCACAACGGTCTCATTGCCGCCGCATATCTCGCCAGGGCGGGCCGGAAGGTCCTCGTGCTCGAGCGACGCCCTGTGCTCGGCGGGGCCGCGGTCACCGAGGAAGTGTTTCCCGGCTTCAAGTTCTCGGTGTGCTCGTACGTCGTGTCGCTGCTGCGGCCCGAGATCATCCGCGACCTCGATCTGCCGCGGCACGGCCTCGAGATCCTGCCGCTCGATGGCACCTTCACGCCGATGCCGAACGGCGATTACCTGTGGCGCGTGAACGATCACGCGAAAACGCGGCGGGAAATCGCCCGGCACTCGAAGCTCGACGCCGAAGCGTACGACGAGTACGGCAGGGCGATGGTCGAGATGGCGCGCTTCGTCAAGCCGATCCTGAGCATGACGCCGCCCGATCCGATGTCGCTGGACCCGCGCGGCCTGGCCAGGCTGCTGTTCATGGCCAGGCGTTTCCGCGCGCTGGCCGATCAGGACCGCTACAACCAGATTCAGTTGCTGACCATGAGCGCGGCCGATTTCCTCGATCAGTGGTTCGAGACCGACGTGCTCAAGGCCACCATGTCGGCGTCGGGCATCATCGGGACCTTTCTGGGCGTGCGATCGCCCGGCACGGCCTACGTGCTGCTGCACCATTACATGGGCGAAATCGACGGCGCCTTTCGATCGTGGGGGTTCTCGCGCGGCGGCACCGGCGCCATCTCGGAGGCCATCGCCGGCGCGGCGCGTGCCGCGGGCGTCGAGATACGGACCGGCGCGCCGGTCGCGCGCATCGCGGTCACGCGCGCGCAGGCCACCGGCGTCGTGCTGGCGGACGGTCAGGAACTGCGCGCCGATCTCGTGCTGTCGAGCGTCGATCCGAACCTCACGTTTCTCAAGTTCGTCGATGCGCGCGAGCTGCCCGCCGACTTTCTCGACGAAGTGCGCCGCTACAAGTTCCGGGGATCTTCAGGCAAGGTGAATCTTGCCCTGGGCGCGCTGCCGGATTTCACGTGTCTGCCTGGCGCAGGCCCGCATCTGCGCGGCGCCATCTCGATCTCGCCGAGCGTGGAGTACATGGAGCGCGCCTACGATCAGGCGAAGTACGGCGCGTTCTCGCGGCGGCCGTACATCGACATGGTGATCCCGACGCTCACCGATCCGTCGGTGGCGCCGCCAGGAAAGCACATCCTGTCGTGCTTCGTGCAATACGCGCCGTACAAGCTCGCCTCGGGCACGTGGGACGATCAGCGGGAGGCGTTCGGAAACGCGGTGATCGACACCATCGCCGAGTACGCGCCGAATATCCGCGACATCATCCTGCACCAGCAGGTGCTGACACCGCTCGATCTGGAGCGGGAGTTCGGGCTGACGGAAGGGAACATTTTTCAGGGCGAGCTCACGCTCGAACAGCTG
>QHWF01000588.1 GCA_003222455.1 Acidobacteriota bacterium | reverse complement strand
TCTCGAGCCGAGCTCGCTGCGCTTCGCCAGTACGCGTGGAGTCCTGCCTCGGACGAATCGAGGCACAGCACGATCAGGCAGGTGGCGCTGCCGTCCGGATCCCCCGACGGCCTCCGGGACAGGGTGGAAGTGTTCATGATCCACCCGCTCGCGAACTCCGGCGGGGCGCGGCACCTGCCTACGCTGGTCGCGGAGGACGTGCTCGTCGAAGACTTCCCGGATCCCAAAGACGGGGAAGGGCCAGCGCCTTCGCCGTTGCTCACGACCCTCGAGCTTCCCGGCCGTCGCGGGCTGACGCGTGAAACGATCGAGCGGGCATTGCTCACGCACGGCTCGCGCGTGCTCGAGAAAGAGCTCGGCCTCGATCCGCGGGTATTCCGCCTCGTCTGCATCCCGTCGGATGTCCATTTCCGTCTCGGCGAGGCCGAGGGCTGGGGACGACAGCCGCGCTGGACTCACTTCGATGGATACCTCATCCGGACGGTGGAGGGCCGGCCGCGGCTACAGGCGCTCGTCGGTGGAGACGTGAGGTACGGCGGTTTGCACGACCTCGTCGGAGTCAGCCGTGACTACGACTCCGACCGGCTGGTCGCGCGGTTCGCGGTGGTGCATCGGGAACGCATGGTCGCATGGTGAGCGCGATCACGATGATCGTGGCGCGCGCAACGGAGGAGCATTCATGACGCAGGTGATGACAGAGATGCAGCCCACGGCAGTAGACACGAAAACGCTCGCGACGTCCGAGCGGCTTTCGAGCGACGAGCTTCGGAAGATGGACGCGTACTGGCGAGCCTGTACGTACCTGGTCGCCGGCATGATTTACCTACGCAGCAATCCGCTCCTCCGGACGCCGCTGAAGTCCGAGCACATCAAGCAGCGTCTGCTCGGGCACTGGGGCACGAGCCCGGGCCTGAGCTTCACGTACATCCACCTCAATCGGTTGATCAACAAGTACGACCTCAATGCAATCTTCCTCGCCGGCCCCGGCCACGGCGCACCGGGCGTGCTCGCGCCGGTGTACCTCGAAGGCACCTATTCCGAGGTCTATCCGAACAAGAGCGAAGACGAAGAGGGGATGACCGAGTTCTTCAAGGAATTCTCGTTCCCGGGTGGCATCGGCAGCCACTGCACGCCCGAGACGCCGGGCTCGATCCACGAGGGAGGCGAGCTCGGCTACAGCATCTCGCACGCCTTCGGCGCGGCCTTCGACAACCCCGATCTGCTGGTCGCGGTGGTGGTGGGCGACGGTGAAGCGGAGACCGGGCCGCTCGCGACGTCGTGGCATTCGAACAAGTTTCTGAATCCCGTTCGCGACGGCGCCGTCCTGCCGATCCTGCATCTCAACGGCTACAAGATCAACAACCCCACGCTGCTCTCGCGAATCTCGCACGAGGAGCTGCGCGACCTGTTCAAAGGCTACGGCTGGACGCCCTACTTCGTCGAGGGCGACGACCCCAAGACGATGCACCAGCAGATGGCCGCCGTGATGGAGGACTGCGTGCTGGAGATTCGCCGGATCCAGCAGCAGGCGCGCACAAGCGGCAAGGCCAGCCGCGCGCGCTGGCCGATGATCGTGCTGCGCAGTCCCAAGGGCTGGACCGGCCCCAAGGAGGTGGACGGTCACAAGGTCGAAGGCTTCTGGCGCGCCCACCAGGTGCCGCTTGCAGGCGTGCACGAAAATCCCGCGCATTTGACCCAGCTCGAAGAGTGGCTGCGCAGCTATCGGCCGGACGAGCTGTTCGACGACAAGGGACGGCTGATTCCGGAGCTCAAGGCCCTCGCGCCGAAAGGCGCGCGACGCATGAGTGCCAACCCCCACGCCAACGGTGGGCTGGTTCGGAAAGCTCTTCGCTCGCCGGACTTCCGAGACTATGCCATCAAGGTCGACAAGCCTGGACAGACGAAGGCCGAGAACACGCGGCCGCTCGGGCGCTTCCTGCGCGATACCATGCGCCGGAACATGACGAACTTCCGCGTCTTCGGCCCTGACGAGACCACGTCCAACAAGCTCGATGCGATCTACGAGGCGAGCAAGAAGCTGTGGCTCGCCGATTATCGTCCTGAAGACGCCGACGGCGGTGAGCTGTCGCCGGACGGCCGCGTGCTCGAGATGCTCTCGGAGCACACGCTCGAAGGGTTTTACGAAGGCTATCTGCTCAGCGGTCGCCACGGCTTCTTCTCCACGTACGAGGCCTTCGCCCACATCATCGGCTCGATGTTCAACCAGCACGCCAAGTGGCTGGAGATCTCCCGCGAGCTGCCCTGGCGTGCGCCGGTGTCCTCGCTGAATCTATTGATCACGTCCACGGTGTGGCGCCAGGACCACAACGGCTTCACGCACCAGGATCCGGGATTCATCGACCTGGTGCTGAACAAGAGCGCCGACGTGTGCCGCATCTACATGCCACCCGATGCGAATTCTCTGCTCTCCGTCGCCGATCACTGCCTGAAGAGCACCAACTACATCAACGTGATCGTCTCGGACAAGCAGCAGCACCTGCAGTACATGACGATGGAGCAGGCCATCGAGCACTGCACCAAGGGCCTCAGCATCTGGCCGCAGGCGAGCAACGATCAGGGCTCGGAGCCGGATGTGGTGATGGCCACGGCCGGCGACATTCCGACGAAGGAGGCGCTGGCGGCCGTCGTGATGCTTCGTGAGAACTTCCCGGATCTCAAGATTCGCTTCATCAACGTCGTCGACCTGCTGAAGCTCACACCGTCGACTGAGCATCCGCATGGCCTCTCGGACCGGGACTTCGACAGCCTGTTCACCACGGACAAGCCGATCATCTTCAACTTCCACGGCTATCCCTGGCTGATCCATCGGCTGACCTACCGCCGCACCAATCACAAGAACCTGCACGTGCGCGGCTACAAGGAGAAGGGCAACATCAACACCCCGCTCGATCTGGCGATTCGTAACCAGATCGATCGCTTCAGCCTCGCCATCGACGTCATCGATCGGGTGCCGAGGCTGCGGGTCGCCGGCGCGCACGTCAAAGAGAAGCTGCGCAACATGCAGATCGACTGCCAGAACTACGCCTACGAACACGGGATCGACAAGCCCGAGGTCGATCAATGGACGTGGCCACAATAAGTCGCCGTCACGTCGCTGTTCCAGTTTTAGTGTTCCTCGGCTGGGCTGCCGCCGCCCATGCCGAGGACGCCGTGCAGCCTCCGCCGCCGCCGGCCGGCACCCGAACCTTGTTGAATGCAGTCGGCCTCGCCGGCGCGTACGCGCTCTACGCCGTGGCCGCGGTGTTTTCG
>QHWF01000587.1:5155-10704 GCA_003222455.1 Acidobacteriota bacterium | reverse complement strand
GCGGACGACAACATCGATGAGCACCAGGTTGACGCCGCTTCGAAAACGCGGGGTCTGCCCCGGCGCCGGCTCCTGGCCGGCGACGGACGCGCCCGCAACAAATCCGAGCACGACGCAGATCGCGATCGTGAGACCTTGGAGCTGATTACTCGTTTTGCCACCGCGCCGTCGCGTAGCGCAGGGCTTCAGCCCTGCCCGGCCGGCGCGGGCAGCCATGAAGGACGTGTCAAGAAAATGCCCTCGCACCGCGGCAGGCGTGAAGGCCTGCGCTACGACGATTTTTTCACAGGCGCTGAAGGGCTGACAGACGAAGCGGGTGGCCATGTACCGACGCACCGTTAGAACCGGAACCTGGCCGTCACCGTCATGGTCCGCATCGGCCGGGCTGAAAGCACTTGTCCGAATGTCGGAGAATTGATGTTCGTATCAACGGCCGCCCACTGCACGGTGTTGAGCAGGTTGATCGCGTTGATCTGGAGCGTAAGAGACCTGGTGCTTCCCAGGCGCACGTCGCGCTGGAACAGGCCGTTGAGCTGCCGGGCGCCAGGGCCGGGGATCACGTTTCTCGACGAGTCGCCGAATTGACCGGGCGCGGGAACCGAAAACGCGGTGACGTTGAAGAACTCGTCCACGGTCGGATCGCTCAACGAAATCGGGCCGCCAGCGTAATTGCCGCGCAGCGACCCGTTCACGCCGCGCAGCAGATCGCCGGCCGCGCCCAGGACGCGCGCCGTCAACGGCGTCCCCGATTGCAGCGTCACCGTGAGCTGCGCCGACCACTCGCCGAACAATGCGGCAAGCGTTCCGCCATTCTTCAACCAATGTCGATTCGGACCCCACGGCAACTCCACGTACACGTTGCCCGAAATCTGGTGACGCCGGTCGAAACTGGAGCGTGCCCATTCGGCGCCCAGATCCTTGTCGTTCTGGGCGACAACCGGACCGCCGGCGCCAAGCGACGATGCGTTGTCCAGTGCTCTCGCAATCGTGTAGGACATACCGCCGCTGTACCCGCCAGCGAGGCGCCGGCGGACCTGGAACGTCGCGGCGTTCATGATCGAGCGCCCGCCAGACGACTCCCAGATGAACGCCTGCGTTCCCGGAATCAGCGCCGCGCCGCGCCCCAGTGCCGGCGCGCGCAGGATGTCGAGATCGGTTCCCTTGATGCCGGTATAGCCTGCCTGAAGCAGCCAATTGTTCGTCACGTTGTTCGTGATCGTGGCGTTCCACGTCTGAGTCATCCCGAGGGTGTAATCCCGATCGACGCCCCAATTGTTCGTCGTCGCCGGCGCCGGCGACAGCAGCGCTTCCGCGAGTGTCAACGGCGCGCTGTCGGTCCCGGTGACCGTTTCCGTTTCCGCAAACGGTGGCTGGCCGGCAAGCTGCCGGGCGATCGACGCGTACGAGCCACTGGTGTACGTGATGCCGTAACCGCCGCGAAGAATCGTCGTCGGCCGCGCGCGATAGGCGAAGCCGAGACGAGGACCGAGATTGTTCGCGTCGGTGTTCAACAGCGCGGTGGGGAACGCTCCGCTGTACGGTCCGACGCCGCCCGGGAGCACCGGCGCGACCGCCGTGAACCCCGGCGTCACGTCGAGGTTTGCCATGCGGTGATTGAGCTCGACATACGGGCGCGCCAACTCGTAACGCAGACCGAGGTTGAATGTCAGCTTCGGCCCCTTCTGCCAGTTGTCCTCGACGTACGCATCGATGGCATGCTGGCGGAGCTGACTGCGCCCTCCGACCTGCAGCGTGGCCTGCTGTGGAAGCCCGAGAAGGAAGTCGGCGAAATCCGCGCCGCTCCCGGCGGGAATTGGCGTGCCGTCGGATGCATACACGCCCGTGAAGGTAAAACTGCCGCGCGAATTTCCGTTGATCGTCGCGTCCGAGCGGTCGAGCCGGTAGTCGCCACCCATTCGAAGCAGATGCTTCGCGGCCGGATGAATCCACGCATAGCTCGCCGTCAGTCGATTCTCGGAGCGAAGGCTTGCGGGCGCCGTGCGCGCGCCGGTGAAGCCGGTGAACGACAGATTCGGCACGCCCCAATTGAGAGGATCGGTCGATCCCGGATATTCGATGCCGGCGAGGGCCGCCACGTTTTCAGCGTTCGCAAACGCGTTGGTCGTCTCGACCGTGGCGCGCGTGAGATTGACGGTCAGGTTCTGAATCGATCGACCATGTCTCACGTTGAGCGTGATCGGCGCGCTGATATTGGTATTCGTCGTGTCGCTGCCAAGATTCGGAAATACGTTGAGACCCTGAGCGTCGGTGCGCCGATACTGCACTTGCGCGTTGAGCACGGCGCTCGTGCCCCGTCCGCCGTCAGGCCAGCCAAACGGTCTGCCGCCACCACGTCCTCCACCGCCGAAACCGCCACCGCGGCCCACCGGTCCATTCTGCGGTTGATCAGCCGTCCGGGACAGGCTCTGCGTCACACGAATGCTCACCGCCTCGGACGACGAGCGGGCACAAACGGCAACAGGGTCGCGGCAGCTGGATCGACGCGGCTCGCTGGAATCTGATTGCGAGGAAACGGTTGTCCGGTCGCCGGATCGACGAGCGGGATGGCGCTCGACGAGAAATCGCCGTTTCGCTGCGCGTCAGTGGGAACCGTCGCGTACTGATCGAAGACGTTGTTCGTCTCGCTGCCCGTGTAATTGACTTGGAAGGTCGTCCGGCGGTTCGTGTTCGAATAGAGACGAGGCACCTTGAGTGGACCGCCGAATGTGCCGCCGAACGTGTTTTGCGCGAACTGCGGCTGCGTCACCCGGACGTCCGGCCGCAACTGGTATGGCGGGCTATCGAGGATCGAACCGCCAAACGTATACGTCGCGCTTCCTTGATACGGGCGTTGCCCACGCGCGCCCCGGCCCCCGAGCACAAACCCGCCGCGGCCGCCCGGCCCGCCGCCGCGGCCGCCCGGAAATCCCGGTCCGCCCAGACCGTCCGGACCGCCGGGGGCGCCGCCTGGCCCTGTTACCCCGAACGGTTGCGGACCAAAGCCTGACGCGATCTGACCCGTTGCCGGATCGAGCTGTCCGAGGTTGACCATTTGAAATCGTTCGTTCATCAGGCTGCGATCGACGTTCGTCGCCGCGCTGTTGCCGGTAATGGCAATGGCGTCGGCCTGCGCCGTTTCCAGAGAGAAGCCCGCCGGCAGCAGCCGTGTTGCTTCGTCGGTGTCCTGTGCCGCTGTTGCGAGCTCCAGGGACGCGGCGGCACCGGCGGCGTCCGGCTGAACGTTCAGCGTTTGAAACCGCTGTCCGCCCTCGCGCGCTCGTGCCGCGCCACGTCCGTCCCGGGCCGCCGCCTCTCCGCCAGATCCACCACCCGTACGCCCACCAGTGACACCCTCGGCGCGCGGTCTGAGCGCGAGCTGAAAGTCGATGGTCTGATCGCAGGGCGGCGCCGCGAGGATCACGTCATGTGAGGCGCCGATGAAGCCGCTGAAGTCTGCCGAGAGCCGATAGGACGCGTTGGGACTGAACAGGATGGCGTAGGAGCCATCGATGTCCGTTGATGTTGCGGCTCTGACGGTGTCGCCGGCATGAACAACCACGGAGACGCCCGGCAGCGGGACGCTTCTACTGGTGATGCGGCCGCTGATTCGGCATCGCGATGCCGTCTGCGCGGGCGGCGCCGGGGACTGCGGTTGCTGCGCGAAGGTAACAACGCCGAGAAGGGCGCCCGTCGAGACAAAGAGCGCGACCAGCGGAAGACAGCGTTTCATGAGCTCTATGCCATCGGCTGTCCGACCAAGTGACGCCGCCGTAGAACGCAACGGCCCAACCTTCGCTCGCCAGCGACTCGGCGAGCTTCGGCTTGGCAGGCGCGAAGGCCGCAAAGAAATCCTGGTTTACTCTGCGTCCTTTGCGCTTGCCGGGCCGAAGCTCATTGCAAGGCCCTTCGAGCGAAGGCCGGACCTCTGCGTTCGATCGTGACGTTCTCTAACAGCCCACTACGTGTATTACGCCACGTTCCGGCGGCGCGGTGACGCTGACACCGAATTTTCTCAAACGGACGACGTCCATTATGAAATCCTGATTCGGAGCGCGCGCGCGCAATCGCTCTGCGATGTAACGAAGCTCCGCCTCAAACCGACGAGTGAAAAGCGTTGCTGGACGGCGGACCTTCATTACTAGATCCGCGGCCGCTCGCGCGGCCGCGGCTAAGCCGTGGTTGCACGGCAAAGTTGACAGTTTCGTACACATTCAGGCCGGGCAAGCACGGCTAGCGATCGCGCGGCACCGTTCGCGAGGAAGCCTTGAACGCGTCCGCCCATACTCTCGTGCGTGCCAGGTAGTCCCTTCCGTATCGCTCGCTCGGCTCGATCTCGGTGTTTTCCCACCATTCGTTCCAGCTCGTGACGATCACCCAGTCGGCACCCGTGTCGATCGCTGTCCGCCACTGCTCGTCGTACACGGAGCCGTCCGACCTGTCCACCACGTAATGCGCCGGACGATTGGCCAGTAAGCTGTCGTTGAATCCCGGTGTAACTGGCGCAACCCACAGCCGGCGACGATCGCCGTCGCGCAGCAGGTTGTAGGTCCGCACGCGCAGGCTCTCGGTGCGGTAGAGATCGGCAAGGGCATCGCCGGTGAGGAAGACGTTCGTGTACTGGTACTCGCCGTCAAACGGTTCGAGCAGGATCGAGCGCGAGAAGTCGCCGATCAGAAGTGGGTCTCGACTCGTGGCCCGTAAACGGGCCCTCACGTCCGTCCAATTCGACGAGCTGAGGAGCGATGCGGCGTAGATGAATATGACCGGCCTGCCGGCCACGCGGAGGTACGCGGGGTGTTGCCCATACCGGTCGATGAGATCCGCGAGCCACTCGAACATCGTTTGCGGATCGGGGCTGATGTCCCCGCTGTTCCGTGGGTTGGCCACGACCGTTTCGGTGTAGGCGCAGACTCGCAATCCCGATGCCCGCGCCGCCTCCAGGGCAATGCGCATGCGCTTGTCATTGAACCCGTTGCCGGCCTCGAGCCCCTGCCACGAGACGACGAAGGCATCAATGCCGGCGGCGTGCGCTTGAGCCGCTTCAGCGTCCACGTCGGCCTGCGTTTCTGTCGAGTACAGGCGAAGCGGCCGGTCGCCCATCTGCGGATCACGCCACGTCTCGGTCGTGTACCACGGATAGTAGTGTGCGAGCACCAGATGCGGCATGACCGCTGTCACCTCGACAGCGGCCGATGCGAGCGCTCCCGACGAAGTTCTGAACTGGGCGCTGTCTTCGGTGGTGACGAAACGGTCGACCAGCCTCGCACGATTCGGGTCGCTCAGCGAGTACACCTCGATCTGCGTTTCAGTATTCGAGCCGGCCGTCACATTCCAGGCGACCGAACGCCCCGGTGCGACGCCGGCGAGGATGATATCGAAGCTGGCCTCGGCCGACCGGCCCGCGATGTTTCGGGAGAGCTGCAACGTTCCGCCGGTGCGGCTGACAGAAACGGCTGGCGGTCCATCGAGGACTGAAGAGACGAAGCTGGCGATCCTGGCGTCGCCAACGGTGACAGCCGCTGCCGCCGCGGTCGTCGTGACGACGAGAC
>QHWF01000587.1:3940-5145 GCA_003222455.1 Acidobacteriota bacterium | reverse complement strand
CGAGTCCGGCGTCTGCACGGCGCCAGTCGCACTGATGCCGGCAAGCGCAAGAGCGATCATCCCGAGCCGGAACCGGGGACGCATGTGCATCACAGTGTAGATCTCGGCGCGATGAGCGTCGCCTGAGCGTTCGTGAGGCGGCACATCGAAATGGCACAGATGCGCGCCAGAACTGACAATAACGAACTGATGCAGAATACGCTCGCGGTAACATGCGGACCGATGGCATTCGATACCCATTCTGTACGGGAAGCATGGGACCTGGCCGCGGACGGGTACGCGCAGGGGCAGGCATCCGGGCGCGACTATTACCGGTATGAGTTCTTTGGACCGGCGCACGCTGACCTCTGCGGCGACGTGCGCGGCCGGCGATTGCTCGACGTCGGGTGCGGCAGCGGCTACTTCACGCGGGAGATGGCGGCCCGCGGTGCGCAGGCCACGGGCGTTGACATTTCGCCACGCATGATCGCGCTCGCCAACGAGCGGGAAACGGCCGCAGCCCTTGACGCGGCAGACCTCTCGCACGCGTTCGCGCCGCGATCGTTCGACATCGCGACGTCGTGCCTGGCCCTTCAGGACATGCCGCAGCCGCTGAACGTCTTCCGCAGCGTCCATGCGATGCTGCGACGCGGCGGGCGGTTTGTTGCCTCGATCGAACATCCGTGCACGAACCCGCCCTTCCGCGCGTGGGAGCGCGATGCGCACGGCCGCAAGCGCTGGCTCTGCATCGATCGATATTTCGAGCGCGGGCCACGCGAATACACCTGGACTCGGTGGCCCGGCGCCTTCACGACGATGGCGAATCACGCCCCTCTCGAGGACTGGTTCGGCTGGATTCTCGAGGCCGGATTCCAGATTCGGACGGTGCGCGAGCCTCGACCGCAGGCTTCAGCGATCCAGGCGAGGCCAGCGCTGATGGACGCAACACGCCTCCCGTACTTCCTGATGTTCGATCTGGTGACGGCCGGCACCTGCGGCGATTCCGCCGCGCCGGAGCGTTCAGCGCCATGACCTCCCTTTCAAGTCGCTGACTTTGTCGTGGAACAACGTCAGCGCGATGCGGCCGCGGTTCGGCTCGCCGCGCGCCAGCGATTCGGCCATCCGCAGCGCCTGCTTCGTCTTCACCCGCGCGGGCATGGGCGGCTCGAATGGATCCCCGATGGCTTCGACCAGGGCCGGACCGTCCGCGAGCATCATCGCTTCGA
>QHWF01000587.1:0-3891 GCA_003222455.1 Acidobacteriota bacterium | reverse complement strand
CTTTTTTACCGCGGCCGTCGTCCGCCTGCCCGGTTCTTCGCTAATCCGTCAGCCTCCTCGGGCCGGACCGCATCCTTGAATTTGATGCGGGTCGATCGGCCGCTCTGACGTTCGATCGTCAGGCCTTCGTCGGCTCCGGCATCGTTCTGCACCAGCACAATTCGCACCGGTTGGCTGACCGTGTGCGTCAGATGGTGCTCGGGCGTGCGGCCCACGGCGATGGAGATGCTCGGTTCGTGCGGATTGCTGAACAGCCCCCGCAGCGGGAGCGCCCGTGCTTCCACTCGTGGCCCGCCGCCGCCGCTCGGGATCTCCTCGACCGTGACCAGCCATCCTTCGTGCTGCTGACTGAACGTGTCGAGAAAGCTGTTCCACTCCGAAGGCTGAATCACGCGTTCCTTCATGAGTTTTCTCCCGGTTGACCGAAACACTGCGGCATCTCAAACGGCAGCCAGAATCGTGCCGGCTGGCTGTTGAGCCGTGTGATCGGCTCGTTTAGTATCATCCCGGCCTGCGGAAAACCAGCTCCACCACATAACGCGAGGAAGCGTGCGGAGACCGGGCCGGGGAACGCGCTGACCGCGAGTCGCACACCAGGCAAGGAGCCATCCGATGATCGAGCGCCTGCGCGCGCGTGACGAATGGACATTCGCGGGGATTCTGCTCCAGTCCGATCGGCCATTGGCGATTGCCTGGTGGACGCTGCTCGTACTCCGCGGACTGCTGCCGGTCTTGTTCGCGATCGCGATGGGTGTGCTCGTCGCCGCGGTGCAACGGCGCGACAACCTGACCGCGCCCCTTTCGCTTGCCGGAACCGTGTTCGTGCTGCTTCAGGTTCTCGCACCGATTCATCACGCCGTCGGCGCGAATCTGGGCAGCCGCACGGCCGCATGGCTCTACGATCGACTCACCCTCACGTGCGTCCGGCCGCCGGGCATGGGTCATCTGGAGAACCCGACGCTCACGAACGACCTCACGATGGCCCGCGATTTCGATCTCGGCATCACCGGGCCGCCGCTGTCGATTTCGATGGATTTCATCGCCGGCGGACTGGTGGAAATGCTCGCTGGTCTCGCGTCGGCGGCACTGCTCGCCACCTACGCCTGGTGGGCGCCGATCGTGCTCGCCGGCGCGTGGCTGGCGACGCATTGGCTGCTGCGCGAAAGCGGCGTCTGGCGCGATCGGAACACGGCCGAAGTGCGCGAAGCCCAGCGCCATGCAGACTACACCTACCGGCTCGCAGTGGAGCCGCCGGCGGCCAAAGAGCTGCGGCTGTTCGGGCTGGCCGACTGGGTGGTCGATCGCTTCCGGGCGCGGCGCCGCCGCCTGTTCGAGCTCCGCTGGGAGGCGACGCGCCTGCGCGAGCGGCCGGTCGTCTGGAGCCTGCTTCTCGTCGTTGCGGCCAACATGGTCGTCTTCGTGTCTCTGGCGTCGGCGGCCGCCGATGGACGCCTTGCACTCGACCGGCTCGTGATGTTCGCGAGCGCCGCCGTCGGCACGAGTGCCATTGCGTTCGGCGGCCTGTCGTGGGCGCTCGACGGGGCCGCCGCACCGGCGGCCGCCGTGCTGCGACTGCAGCACGCGATGGATCCGGCCGGCGCGCTGTCGCAGACAGGACATCGATCCGCCGCAGGGTTGCCGGCGCAGGCGATCCGTTTCCGTCATGTCACGTTCGCGTATCCGGCCGCGCGTGAGCCGGTGCTCGCCGACTTCGATCTCACGATTCCCGCCGGCTCATCGCTGGCAATCGTCGGACAGAACGGCGCCGGCAAGACGACGATCGCAAAACTGCTCTGTCGCCTCCACGATCCTCAGGGCGGCGCGATCGAAGTCGATGGCGTGGACCTGCGCGATGTCGAGGTCGACGGCTGGCGCTCGCGTGTGACCGCGGTGTTCCAGGACTTCATCCGCTTCGAGCTGTCGCTGCGCGACAACGTGGCGCCTTCAGGCGCGCCCGAGGACGTGATCCACGCGGCACTCGCCGAGGCGGGAGGCTCGCGCCTCGCGAATCTCGACACGATCCTCGCGCGCGGCTACCCTGGCGGAACCGACCTGTCGGGCGGCCAGTGGCAGCGCGTCGCCCTCGCGCGCGCGCTGTGCGCGGTGCGCCTCGGCGCCGGCCTGGTGCTTCTCGACGAACCGACGGCGCAGCTCGACGTGCGCGGCGAAGCCGAAATCTTCGAGCGCGTCCTGGCCGCCACACGCCACGCGACGACGATTCTGATCTCGCATCGTTTCTCCACCGTCCGCCACGCCGATCGCATCTGCGTACTCGAGCAGGGCAAGGTCGTGGAGCTCGGAACGCACGACGAGCTGATCGCGGCGGGCGGCCGCTATCGGACGATGTTCGACCTGCAGGCCTCGCGCTTCGGTGACGAGGCGGAGCAGGACCGGGAGCTCGATGTCCTCGACTGACGATCTGCCGCCTGCCCTCTCGTCGATGTGGCGCGCCGTCAAGCGCGGCTACGAGGCCGAGCCGTGGTTGTTGACCGTCGCATTCGGCCTCTCGCTGCTCTCCGCGCTGCCGGACGCGCTGCTGGCACTCTGGCTCAAGCTCCTGGCCGACGGAGTTGTCGGTGGCCGACGCACGCTGGTGATGACCGCTGCGGTCGGGCTCGGCGTGTCGGCGCCTGCGACGTGGTTTCTCCGCGTCATCAGCGATCGCACGCAGCGCCACTTCCGCGATCAGGTGACGATCGCGCTCGAGTCGCACGTAGCTCGGCTGCAGGCGTCGGTTGCGACGATCGAGCACCATGAACGGCCCGAATATCTCGATCGCCTTGCGGTGTTGCGCAACCAGGTCTTCGTGCTCGATCACATGTACTGGTCGTTGTTCACGACGTGCGGCTGGCTCCTCCGGCTTGCGGTCACGATTGCCCTGCTGACGTCGATTCACCCGGCGCTGGCGGCGCTGGCGCTGTTTGCGCTGCCGACGGTCCTGATCTCGACGTGGCGCCCTGCCGTCGAACGCGCGGCAGAAGAGCGCGGCGCGTCGGCGACGCGCCGGGCGCGACATCTGTTCGACGTCGCCACGACCGCTTCTCCGGGCAAGGAAGTGCGCGTGACAGGAATCGGCGCCAGGCTTGTTGGCGAGCGTCGAGCCGCATGGGAGCAATGGTACAGACCCGTCGCCGCCGCGCGAGCCACCAGCGCCATGTGGCACACGCTCGCATGGATCATTTTCGGCGCGGCGTACGTGGCGGCCGTAGTGTTCGTGTCGGTCTCCGCCACGGCCGGCAACGTGATTCTCGTGCTGGCCGCGGGATCGCGGCTGTCGGCGTACATCGCCGCCACGGTGGGCGAGATCGGGTTCCTGCGCGGCATCTGGTTGGATGGATCGCGACGGCTGGCCTGGCTCGAAGATTACACGGCATCGCTGGTGCAGGACGCCGACACGCCCGTGCCCGAGCGACTGACGCAAGGCATCCGGTTCGAACACGTTTCGTTCGCGTATCCAGGCACCGATCGTCCCGTGCTCAACGACGTGAACGTGCAGCTCGAGGCCGGTTCGGTCGTCGCCATCGTCGGCGAAAACGGCGCCGGCAAGACGACCCTGGTGAAGCTGTTGTGCCGTCTGTATCAGCCGACCAGCGGCCGCATCCTGGTCGATGCCCTCGAGCTCGCACGGATGCCGCCGGACGTGTGGCGTTCGCGCATCTCAGGAGCGTTTCAGGACTTCTTCCGCTTCGAGCTCAAGGCGCGCCAGACCGTTGGCGTCGGCGACCTGCCGCACCTGGACGATCTGCCGGTGGTGACGGCGGCCGTCGATCACGCCGGCGCGACCGATGTCGTGGACCAACTCGCCGCCGGACTGGAGACACAACTGGGGCCGACCTGGCCCGAAGGCGTGGAGATCAGTTTTGGACAATGGCAGAAGCTGGCGCTGGCGCG
>QHWF01000586.1 GCA_003222455.1 Acidobacteriota bacterium | reverse complement strand
CGTTGCGTGCGCGTCCGCGAAGGTGGTGAGGTGCTGCAGACGATCAACCTTGACCGCGGCTGCTTCGCTTGCATGCTCGGAGGCGTGGGCAAGAGAACTTTGTTCCTGATAGCGACCGAGTGGCGTGGCATGGAGAACATAAGCGCCCAGCCCAACATCGGCATGCAGCGGACGCGCCACCGCGAACCCTCGTGGTCTTGCCGGTCCCACACGCGCCGGTTCGACAGGCTTCCGTCTGCGGTGATGTCTAAGGCTGTGAGCCTCTTGCCGTGGGACTCGGCGATGATCAACGTTGAGTTGTCGGGCGTTACGGCCATGCCATTGGGGAAGGCGATGCCGTCGGCCACCTGTCGAGCCGGGCCGTCGGGGCCAAGGAGAGCGATGATTCCGGGGCCGTTGATGTAGGTGTTGCCGCGACCGTCTTCCCTGATCACACGCCGGACTCGCGCCCGCCGGCAGCTGCAAGCCGTTGTTCTGCGGGACCGCCACCGTCGTGCCCCGGCGCAGCGCCAGCCTCGCGCCCAAGTACGTCGCCGGCAAAAACACGATTACGGTGAGGACCCAAAACCAAACCGGCGGGGGCAGCATCAAATTGTTGGCAATGCCCGCCAGCGTGAGCAATCCGCCGAACCATACCACATATCCGCCCGGCCGGAGATCGGGATAAGTGCCCACTTGCGCTTTTCCGTGCCCCGACCTTGGACGGCCCGGCTCCCGAGAAGGCCCACTTGTGTCAACTCCACGACGTTCCGTAACCCTGCCGCCGTGAATCATACACCCGGACGTAGCTGCAGCGCGGAGTTTGCAACGCGGCTCGGAGGCCGGACAGTCTTTTAGTCGCAAATCTGCTCCAACGCTGTGCGGCTCACGCAATGCCTTACCGTCGCGCGCAGTGCCGCCCTGCGGTCCTCGCTATCTGCCCAGCAAGACCGTGACCGAGTTCTTCTCCAGGTTATTGGCGACGATGTCCGGATGGCCGTCGCGATTTACGTCCCCAAGGGCGGCCTTCCACGAGCCACCCCCTGTGGGGAATGGCGAGCCCGGCGCCGCCCAGAATGAGCCGCCGCCGTCGCCGAAGAGAACCGTGACGCTGTCATTTGTCGCCGCCGAAAGGTCGGTTCGTCGATCGCCGTTAACGTCCGCCAGTACAACTCCCCACGCCCGGCTCCCGATGTGATGTTCGTATCCTTTGAATGCTCCCCTGCCGTCGTTCGGCAAGATCGTGATGAGGTCGCTGTCATCGTGCGCGGTGACCAGGTCCGGCTTCCTGTCCCCGTTCAGATCGCCAAGCGCCGCGAGGTGCATGGGCATTTCAACCTTGAACTGCGAGCCGGGCGCATGCCGGAAACGCCCTTTGCCGTCCCCAAGTAGAACTGCCACGGCTACGTCTCGCGTACATGGCGAAATGATATCCATATTCCTGTCGTTGTTCACATCGCTCGTCGTGACGTCTGAGGGAGATGCTCCCACCGCAAAGGGAGATCCCGGAGCAGGTTCAAAGAGGGGGCCTCGCTGCTGCGCAATCGCATGCGCGATGGCGAGAATCAAGACCAATGCCGCTCGCATGATTCCTCCTGGTTGAATAGGGGTGTCCAGCCGGGCTCCCCGCGCATCGGTGCAAGACGCCGAGTGCGGCTCTTATGTTAACCGACGGAAATCATCGGAGGGAGAGCCCGGTCAGAAGCCCTTTCGGAGCCGGCCGCGGACTTCCGCGAAATCACTGCTACCAATTCGGAACAAAGTAAAAGATAAAATGAGGCCAAACAATCGCGAAACACGTAACGTCTCCACAGTCGTGGCGACGAATTTGCAGCATGTCGTTCTTACCCCCGTCTTCGGGCCCAGAACATGGTAGGCAGCACAAGGGGGGCGTGTGAACGTCAGTGTCCACTTGTCGGAGGCACCATGAAGCCGATGACGGCACACGACCTCAAGAACTCGACGCGTGAAGTCGTCCGGACCCTCAAGAGGGGGGAGAGCATTCTGCTCACATTCCGGGGCAAACCATTGGACGCAATCGTGCCTCTCCAGGCCGGAGATCAGGAGGCCGCGTCCATACGACCGTACGAGGTCGCCTGGACTGAGATCGAGGCGCAGTTGAGACAAGCCAAGCCTCGTTTCGCCTCGTGGCAACAGGCCGAGGCGGAGAGCTGAGGCCGGCGGTGATCTTTTCTCAATTCAAATCTGTTGGTGATCGACCTCCGGTATCCCGAGGACGCCCACCGGCGCGCACTCGACCGGCCTGGGTCGCCAAAGGATCGGGAGGATTCCACTTTCACATTGTTTCCCAAGATAGAATGTCCTATGAGTGGCTCGATGCTTTCCGGGCCGAGCAGGTACATGTGTTGGTTGTTCATTGCCCCGTGGAGTCTCTCTCCGTGCTCCGCCTGAATCCTACTTACGATTTCGGGATGACGAGGGGTAAACCGAAACGATAGAATGTCCTATAAGTCTATAAGTTTCTACAGGAGCGTGCGCTGATGTCACTGTACCTATTCCGCTGGCCGTGGCTGACGGCCAGCATCGTTTCGGCGAGTAACGAGGACGACCTTCGGGACATCCTCGACGAGGTGGCCGACATCGAAGGCGTGACGTGGTCGGTCTACCGTGGTCCCTTGTGGGTTGATTTCCACGTCCCGGCAAAGGTGCGCATCGAGGAGAAGAAGAAGGGCGTCCCGCTAAGGCCTGACGAGATCGTGATCGACGACCTCAAGGCACTGGAGGCGGGCAAGTTCGAGTTGGACATGCCTGAGTACAGCGAGCACACAGCGGAAATGTGTGAGCTCATAACGAAAAAGGCGTTCCCGAACCTGCACAAGGTGCTTTTCGGGGACATCGACGACGTCGAACATGCTCCGCCCGCACAAGAACTCGAGGCGGCGCTCAGGAAGGACCTCGAACCGCTCATCAGTGCGGATTGGAGTCGGGCGACACGGGGCCAGCGTACGGACGAACTCGGGCGAATCGCACAGAACATGGGAACGTCCGTGGCGCAGGTCGAGAGCATTCTCCGACGTGCGGGGCAACTGCCGCCCAAGGGGCAGGGGACGCGCGGCGAGATCCTGGTGCGCTCAGGGCCTCCGGTTAAGCTCAGGAGATTTCCAGTCCGACTTGCGTCCTGCCGACACCACAAGGGCATCGGGTCACCTGCTTCACTCGTACCTCAGGGCCACCATGGGATCGGCTTTGGTCGCTCGACGGGCTGGGAGATAACACGCGAGAAGCGCCACCGCAATCAGCACTGATGGAAACACCAGAAACGTGGCCGGGTCCATGGCGCTGACCCCGTACAGAAGGCCCGAGAGGACCCGGGTCAAGGCCAGCGAGGATACAAGCCCTATGGCAACTCCAGCGACCGTCAGGACCAGACCTTGGCGCAGAACAAGTCTGAGCACGTCACCCGAACTGGCTCCAAGCGCCACGCGGATTCCGATCTCATGTGTCCGCTGGCTGACGGAATACATCATCACACCGTAGATGCCGGCTGCCGCGAGGGCCAGCGCCACCGTAGCGAAGATGGCCAGCAGCATCATTTGAAAGCGCCTTCGCGAAACGGAATCGGAAATCAGCCGGTCCATGGTCTGAACCCGGAAGACGGGCACATCCTTGTCCACTGCCATCACCTC
>QHWF01000585.1 GCA_003222455.1 Acidobacteriota bacterium | reverse complement strand
GAAGGATCGCTCGAGCCGGGCGCTGTACTTGTTTCCCACGAAAGCGCTCGCCCAGGATCAGCTCGCCGAGCTGACCGCGATGTGCGAGGCGCTCGCGGCGGGATCGGGCGAGCAGATTGGCGTGTTCACGTACGACGGCGATACACCACAGGACGCCCGCCGTACGATCCGCGCACGCGCGCACCTCATTCTCAGCAATCCCGACATGCTCCATTCGGGAATCCTGCCGCATCATCCCCGTTGGGCAAAGCTGTTCGAAACCCTGCGCTACGTCGTCATCGGCGAGCTGCACGCGTATCGCGGAGTATTCGGGAGCCATCTCTGCAACGTGCTGCGTCGCCTCCGGCGCATCTGCCGGCATTACGGGTCGAATCCGGTTTTCCTGTGCTCGTCGGCGACGATTGCGAACCCACGGGAGCTCGCCGAGCGGCTCACCGAGCGGTCGTTCGAGCTCGTCGACGAAAGCGGCGCGCCACGCGGCGAGAAATTCTTTGTGTTCGTCAACCCGCCGGTCGTCAACCATCAGCTCGGCATCCGGCGCTCGTATCTCGGCGAAACGCGGCGCGTGGCGGCGGAGTTCCTGAAGCGCAATCTTCAGCACGGAAATCCTCACGACCTATCTGAAGGACGACTTCGAGGGCGTCCCGGGCGCCCCCGAACGCGTTCGCGGGTATCGAGGTGGCTACCTCCCGAACCGCCGGCGTGAAATCGAACGCGGGCTCAGAGCTGGACACGTGCGCGCGGTGGTGGCCACGAATGCGCTCGAACTCGGGATCGATATCGGCAGCCTCGACGCCTCCGTGATGGCCGGATATCCGGGAACGATTGCTTCGACGTGGCAACGGGCGGGACGGGCCGGGCGGCGCGCGAGCCGATCCGCGGCGGTGATGGTCGCGAGCAGCGCGCCGCTGGATCAATTCGTCGTGCGGCATCCGTCCTATTTCTTCGAGGCCTCGCCGGAACGCGCGTTGATCGATCCCGACAACCTGCACCTCCTCGTCGATCACATCAAATGCGCGGCATTCGAGCTGCCCTTCTCGGCTGCTGAACCATTCGGTCGTCACGCCCTGGACGAGATTCTCGACGTGCTGGCCGAACAGGGACTTCTTTACCGGAGCGGCGAAGGCGCCGACGCACGGTGGACCTGGACCAGCGAGTCGTATCCCGCCGATGCGGTCAGCCTCAGGTCGATTTCATCGGACAACTTCGTCGTCGTCGACACGACGCGCGAGACGCAAGTAATCGGCGAAACCGACTTCACGAGCGGCCCGGCCACGCTGCATCCCAAGGCCATCTACATCGTCGAGGGCCGGCTGTATCAGGTGGAGAAGCTGGACTTCGAAGGCCGCAAGGCATTCGTGCGCGAGATCGACTGCGATTACTACACCGACGCGATTACGTACACGCGCGTCACACCCATCGACACGTTTGCCGCCGACGAGGGCGACGATCAAGGTCGCCCGTTGCACGAGGGCGGCGATCGCCCAGCGGTCCAACCGGCTCACGCGGCATTCGATGGAGGCCCGGATCTTGCTGCACGCATCGTTCGTTCACACGGAGAGGTCCACGTTGTTTCGCGTGTCGTGGGGTTCAAGAAGATCAAGTTCTATACAAACGAGAACGTGGGTTCGGGCGAGCTCGACCTGCCCGAACACCAGATGCAGACAACCTCGTACTGGCTGACAGTGCCGGCGGCCGTCATGACCGCGCTGCCGTACGCAGCGGACGACCGGCGGGATGGCGTTGTGGGACTCTCGTTCGCCATGCGACAAGTGGCCCAGTTACTGCTCATGTGCGATCGCCACGACATCGGCATTTCGGTCGACGTGCCCGAAACGACCCGGAGCCCTGCGGCGGCCGATCAGCGCATTTTCATCTACGATAACTATCCAGGCGGGATCGGCTTCAGCGTCCCGTTGTTCCAGATGCACGACGAGCTGCTGGCGAAGACACAGCGCCTGATTGCCGACTGCGAATGCGAGAGCGGCTGCCCGGGATGCGTGGGCCCCGTCGGGAATACGGGCCCGCTCGCGAAGGCCGCCGCACTTCGGATCCTGAATCTCCTGTTGCCGGCCGGGGAGCGCGAGCCGGCGCCCGAGCGATATACGGAGCAACAGCCGTTTTGAGCACGCTGGCCGATCGTATCCGCGGCATCGTGGGTCAAGGGACACCCGGCGTTCCAGTGCCTGCCGGCATCGGATCGCCGGATCGCGAGCCGGAATGCCGGGACCTGACCCCACTCGACGGCGCCTGGATCGATCGGTGTTTCGTCATCGAACGACGCGCGGATCCCTCCGAGCCGCACGGTTGCGAGACGATCGGCACGATTGCCGACTGTGTGACGCAGTCGGCCGGCGCCGTCTCGCTGTTTGCAAGCGCGGCGCAGGCGCCGTTTCTGTTCGTCGACCTCGAAACCACCGGACTGAACGGCGGAGCCGGGACGCACGTGTTCTTGATCGGCTGCGGCTGGTTCACGGCGGACGGCGGGTTTGCGACGCGCCAGTTCCTGCTCACGCGGTTCGAGGACGAGCGGTGCCTGCTCCAGGCCGTTGCGACCGAACTGGAACGAGCGGGCGCGCTGGTCAGCTTCAACGGAAAGAGTTTCGACGCGCCGCTGCTCGAAACGCGGTTCCTGTTTCACCGCCTCGAATGGGTCGGCGGGCGCCTGCCGCACGTCGACGTCCTGCATCCGGCCAGACGGTTCTGGCGATACGACGCCGGCAGGGTCATCTGCGTGCCGCAGAATGCGGCCTGCTCACTGACCGCGCTCGAGCACCGTCTGCTCGGGACGATGCGGAAGCACGATGTGGCGGGCATCGAAATTCCCGCGCGCTATTTCCGGTTCGTGCGCAGCGGCGATGCACAGCCGCTGGTCTCGGTGCTGGAGCACAACCGCCTCGACCTGCTGACGCTGGCCGCGCTCACGTCGCGGTTGCTTCATCTGTCGCAGGCCGGTGCGATGGCCGCGCGCAGCGCTGGTGAAGCGCTCGCGCTGGGCCATCTCTACGTGCGGGCCGGGTACGAGGCGCGCGCACGCGACGCCTTCATGCAGTGCATCCAGATGTCCCGTGCGCCGGCGGGCGCGTTCGAGCCGATCACAATCGAGGCGATCTGTGCGCTGGCGCAGGCGCTTCGCCGCGCCCGTCGCTTCGACGAGGCGGCCGCCTGCTGGCAGCGGCTCGCCGACACCCGCGGATGTCCGGCCGCTGTGCTGCGCGAGGCCATCGAGGCCCTCGCGATTCACCACGAGCATCGCGTCCGCGACCTGGTCACCGCCAAAGCGTTCGCGTTGCGCAATCTCGAAGCGGATCGGCATCCGCGCCGAACGCGGGCGGTGCAGCACCGCGTCGCCCGGTTGGACAGAAAGCTGGAATTGAAAAACCAGAAGCGTGAACTGTTTGCGTTGCTCGAGACGGCGTAAGTCAGAGCATCGTGCAGCGTTCAGTTCCCAGCACGTCTAGCGAGCAGGGACCGGCTTCTTGACGGTCCGGGCCGCTTTTGCGGCCTGTCTGCGACTCTCAGAGGTCTGCACGCCGAATTTCTTTGTGAACCGTTCGACACGGCCTTCCGTATCGATCAGCTTCTGCCTGCCGGTGAAGAACGGATGGCAGTTTGAGCAGATCTCGAGATGCAGCTCATTCTTGGTCGATCGCGTCTTCCACGTTGCGCCGCACGCGCAACGAGCCTCGACGTCGTGATACTTCGGGTGGATGCCGTCCCTCACAGTGAGCTCCTTGATCGAAACCGTAAACAAACATTATAGCAGGCCCGTAGCCATTGACCGCCGCAGGGACCTACCCGACCTACCCGCCTACCCGGCTTGTCGGTCCCAGCGGTGCGTGCGCAGCGCATCTCTGAGGTGTGGCGGCAACCCGACGCCGTCGCTCGCAGCGAGGTTCCGCTCGACGTGGCTCACTCTGCGCATGCCCGGTATGGTCGTGCTGATCGCAGGCTGCTCCAGCACGAACCGCAGCGCCAGTTCCGGCATCTCCATGCCTGCCGGCAGCAACGGACGCAGACGGTCGACGCGCTCGATGGTGGCCGTCAGCTTGTCCCCTTTGAAGTAGCGCCTCCGGAAATCGCCCTTGGGCCATGTCGAATCGGGCGTGAGGGCGCCGGTCAGGCTGCCTTCGTCAAATGGCACCCGCGCAATGACGGCAATGTCGTGCTGCCGGCAATACGGCAACAACGAGTCTTCCGGCGCCTGTTCGAAGATGTTGTAGACAACCTGAACGCTGTCGATGAGGCCGGTCTCGAGCGTACGCAACACGTTCTCCGGCTCGCCGTGGTTGACGCTGATGCCGAATGCACGTACGAGTTTTTCACGCTTCAGCCGCTCGACCTCGCGCTGCCACTCGCGATGGTCCGCCCAGGCGTCGTTCCAGACGTGAAACTGCTGAAGGTCGATCGTGTCGATGCCGAGATTGCGGAGGCTCCGCTCGGTGTACTCACGGGATTTTGGTTGCGACGAAGACCGGCGTCTCACGATGGCCTTTCAAGGCCTGCCCGAGGAGCGACTCGCAGTGCCCTTCTCCGTAGATCCACGCCGTGTCGAAGAAATTACACCCGAGCGACAGAGAATGTCTGAGCGCTCGCACCGACTCCTCATCGTCGGCTCCGGTCCAGCACATACCCCATGTGCCGTGGCCGATTTCGGACACCTGCCAGCCGGTCCGGCCGAACGTTCTGTATTGCATCAAGATCCCCCGACACTGGAAAACGGAGAGCACGGAGGCAACGGCTGAACACAGAGAAACAGAGCAACGGAGACAAACGGATCATGACAATGTGTACCGATAATTTCCATTTAACTCCGTTGCTTCGTTTCTCTGTGTGACTACCGTTATCTCCGTCTTCTCCGTTCCCTCTATCTCCGTCGTCTCGCGCGCGCAGAGGCACCTTCTTCAAGTCGACCGGATTAGTAGTGCGTCACGCGCCGATCGCGACGAGGTGAAACGCGACCTCGGGGGGACGTTGGGGGACTGGGCGATCTGATTGGAGGAGATTCGTAGATGCGCTGCAATTCAGAATTCGGAATTCAGAATTCGGAATGCATGTCCGCATTCCAAATTCCAAATTCCAAATTCGTTCAGCCTTTGCCGTTCGACATCGACGCGAGAAAGTCCTGATTGCTCTTCGTCTTCGCCATCCGCGACAGCAGCAGCTCCATCGCTTCGACCGCCGACAGCGGCGTCAGCACCTTGCGCAGCACCCAGACGCGACTGAGCTCGTCCTTCGGGATCAGGAGCTCCTCTTTCCGTGTGCCGCTCTTCTGGATGTCGATGGACGGGAACACGCGGCGGTCGGTGAGCTTGCGATCGAGGTGGATCTCCAGGTTGCCGGTACCCTTGAATTCCTCGAAGATGACGTCGTCCATCCGCGAGCCGGTATCCACCAGCGCCGTGGCGATGATCGTGAGCGATCCGCTGTCTTCGATATTGCGGGCAGCGCCGAAGAAGCGCTTCGGCCGCTGCAGCGCATTGCTGTCCACGCCGCCCGACAGCACCTTGCCCGACGGCGGCACGATCGTGTTGTAGGCGCGCGCCAGGCGCGTGATCGAGTCGAGCAGAATCACGACGTCCTTGTTGTGCTCGACCAGCCGCTTCGCCTTTTCGATGACCATCTCGGCGACCTGCACGTGCCGCTGTGCCGGCTCGTCGAACGTCGACGAAATCACCTCGCCCTGCACCGAGCGCTGCATGTCGGTCACCTCCTCCGGCCGCTCGTCGATGAGCAGCACGATGAGGTACACCTCGGGATGGTTCCGCGTGATGCTGTTGGCGATGTTCTGGAGCAGCATCGTCTTGCCGGTCCGCGGCGGTGCGACGATCAGGCCGCGCTGCCCCTTCCCGATCGGCACCATCATGTCGAGCACGCGGGCCGACAGGTTCTCGGCGTCGGTTTCGAGGGAAAGCTTCGACTGCGGATAGAGCGGCGTCAGGTTTTCGAAGAACACCCGCTCGCGCCCGCGCTCGGGCGGCTCGAAATTCACTGCTTCGACCTTGATCAGCGCGAAGTAGCGCTCGCCGTCCTTGGGCGGACGGATCTGTCCCGACACCGTGTCGCCCGTATGCAGATCGAATTTGCGAATCTGTGACGGCGACACGTAGATGTCGTCGGGTCCGGGCAGGTAGTTGTAGTCCGGCGCTCGCAGGAACCCGAAACCGTCGGGCAGGAGCTCGAGGACGCCCTCCGAGAAGATCAGTCCGCTTTTCTCCGCGCGCGCCTTGAGGATCTCGAAAATGAGCTCCTGCTTGCGCATGCCGGTCGCGCCGGGGACGTCGAGCGCTTTCGCCACTTTCGTCAGCGCGCCGACGCTCATGTCCTTCAGCGTGGAGAGCTCGAGTTTTTCGGGCGCTGGTGTGGCCGCATTGTCGGCGGTCGCGTGTGGCGGTGAGGGCGGCGGCTGCGCAGCGGCATCCGGTTTCACTCGCGTGTCATTAGTCTGTTGATTACTTTCCACAGCTCGTCCAGTCCTTCGCCCGTCACGGCCGAGACCGGCAGTACGGGATGTTCATGCGCGGATTCGAATGCCCTGAGTGCGCGGATCCGCTCGCCGCGCGCCAGTTTGTCGATTTTTGTGGCGGCGATGGCCGCCTCGTCGACGGTGCCGAGCAGCCACTGCCACGCCGCCACGTCGCTCTCGAGACCAGGATGGCGCGCGTCGACGAGAAGCAACGCGGCAATTGCGAGGGCAGGTGGCAGGAGCGGCTTTCCCGTCCTGCCTGTCCCGCCTGTCCCGCCCATCCCGCCCGAAGATTGCGCGCGTCAGTTCCTCGAACTCGCGGGCCGCGGCGGGCCCACCGCCTGCGAACCCGTATCCGGGCAGATCCACCAGGTAAAAGGGTCGCGCGCCTGCGCGCGCGATGTGATAGACGTTCGCGAGCCGCGTCTTTCCGGGCGCCGCGCTCGTCCGTGCCAGCCGCTGCCGGACGAGCGCGTTGATCAAAGTCGATTTGCCGACGTTCGAGCGGCCGACGACCGCCAGTTCGGCGAGCCCGTCGTGCGGCATGCCGTTCGCGTCGGCCACACTCCGCACGAAGGTGGCTTTGATTTTCAATGGAATTGCAGAGTGCAGACTTCAGATTTCAGATTCAAATCACGCACACCGACTCACATTGCGCACGGATTCACGTCACCACGCTCGAGCGGAATCGGTGCCCTCGGGGTCGGCAGTCTGAATCGAATCTGAAATTCCGAAATTCAATCTGAAATCTGAAATCTGAAATCTGCAATCTACAATCTGAAATCTCGCCTTAGTGCGTAATGGTGTCGTCCGACCTGGCATCGACGGGGCTCGCCGGCTCTTCGGTTGGAAGGCGTCCCGCGAGCGGCTCCGCCAACGCAATCCTCAGAACCTCGTCCATCGTCTGGACCATGTAGACGTTCAACGTGTCGAGCACGTTCTTCGGAATGTCGGCCAGGTCCTTCTCGTTGTCCTTCGGCAGGACAATGTTCTTCACGCCGGCGCGGTGCGCGGCGAGAACCTTTTCCTTCACGCCGCCGATCGGCAACACCTTGCCACGGAGCGTGATCTCCCCGGTCATCGCGACATCCTTGCGAATCGGGATGCGCGCGAGCGCCGACACGAGAGCCGTGGCGAGCGTGATGCCAGCCGACGGACCATCCTTCGGAATCGCCCCTTCGGGCACGTGAATGTGCACGTCGGTCCGCTTGTTGAAGTCCTTCGCGATGCCGAACTCTTCGGCCTTGGAGCGCACATAGCTCATGGCGGCCTGCGCCGATTCCTGCATCACGTCCCCGAGCTTGCCGGTGAGCGTCAGATGCCCCTTGCCGGGCATGAGCGTCGCTTCGGTGACGAGAATCTCACCGCCGACCTCGGTCCACGCCAGACCGGTCGCGATGCCGATTTCGTTGGTTTCCTCGGCCATCGTGTTGCGGAAGCGCGGCACGCCGAGGTACTGCGTGACCTTCTCCGCCGTGATCTCTTCGCTGAAGGTCTTGCCTTCGACGACCACCTTGCGCGCGATCTTGCGGCAGATGGACGAGAGCTCGCGCTCGAGGTTTCTGACGCCGGCTTCGCGCGTGTAGCGGTTGATGACCGTCTGCACCGCTTCGTCGGTGAACGTCATGTTCTCTTTCGTGAGGCCGACGCCTTCGACCGCTTTCGGGGCCAGGAATTTCTTGGCAATCTCGATCTTCTCGAGCTCGGTGTACCCGGCGAGCTGCAGCACTTCCATGCGATCGCGAAGCGCCTGCGGGACCGTGTGGAGCACGTTCGCGGTGCAGATGAACATGACGTGCGACA